>NZ_JBEXLL010000011.1:0-110294 GCF_040609955.1 Nocardia sp. NPDC004568 | reverse complement strand
CGGACAGCAACCGGGCCGGGGCCGCGCGGCCCCGGCCCGGTCGTCCGTGGAGCGGAGGTCCGGGCGACACCGCTCACCGGGCGCCGGTGCCGATACCCACCACCTCGAAACCGGCGCCGTGCAGGGCGTCGCGGTCCAGCAGATTCCGGCTGTCCACCACCACGGCCCGGGCGGCGGCGGCCTTCAGCCGCGACCAGTCGAGGGCGCGGAATTCGGGCCATTCGGTGAGGATCACGAGCGCGGCGGCCCCGTCGGCGACCAGGTAAGGGTCGGCGACCACCGCGACCGGACTCAGACCGTCGGTGCCGACGGGAACACACGGGTCGAAGGCCGTCACGGTGGCGCCGTGCCGGCACAGTTGCCGTGCCACCGCGACCGCGGGGGAGTCGCGCAGATCTCCGGTCCCGGCTTTGAACGCGAGACCGAGCACGCCGACGCGGGCCCCGGCCAGCGAACCGTCGACCGAGCCGGTGACCGCGCGCCGCACCTTGCGCAGCACCATGGCCTGCTGCCGGTCGTTCGCGCGCACGGCATCGCGCAGGATGGCGAAGTCCACACCCGCCGATTCCGCGGCGCGCAGTAGCGCGTGGGTGTCCTTGGGCAGGCAGGAACCGCCCCAGCCGGGTCCGGGTGCGAGGAAATCCGGCCCGATCCGGTCGTCCAGTCCCATCGCGCCGGTGACCTCGGTGATCTCGGCGCCGACGCGTTCGCACAACTCGGCCAGCGTGTTCACGAACGACAATTTCACCGCCAGGAACGCGTTGCTGGCGTATTTGGCCAGCTCCGCGCCGGCCGTATCGCAGCGCAGGACCGCGGCGCCCGTTCCCGCGTACAGTTCTTCGACCCGGTCGGCGGCTTCCGCGTCCTGCGCCGCGGCGCCGATGACCACGCGGTCGGGGCGCAGGAAATCCTGTACCGCACGGCCCTCCCGCAAGAATTCGGGATTACTCACCACAGCGGTTCCGGCCCGGCCGGGGCGGTCGGCCAGCCGCGCCGCCGTCCCCACCGGCACAGTGGATTTGGTGACCAGGGTGCAGTCCGGCCGCAGGACGGTGGACAGCGTCTCGAGCGCGGTATCGAGCACACCCAGATCGGCCGCTCCGCCGTCGCCGCGGGGGGTCGGCAGGCACAGCAGGACCACCTCGGCCTCGGCCAGCGACTCCGGGTCGGTGGTGAAGAACAGCCGGTCCTCGTCGAGGCCCGCCCGGACCAATTCCGGCAACCCCGGCTCCACGATCGCGACCCGGCCCGCACGAAGTTGTTCGATCTTGCTCGCGTCGTTGTCCAGGCACACCACGTGATGACCCAGGTGGGCCAGGCAGGCGGCGCTGGTGAGCCCCACATATCCGGCACCGACCACACCCACACGACTACCCATGACGGGTCCCCTTTCCGATGACCTCGGCCGCGGCGCCGAGTACGCGTTCGGGTCGCACCATGAGCAACCCGGTGTCCGGACGGTTTCCGTGCGGATCGCCGAGCTGCCCCGCCCACAGCGCGATATGACGCGCCGCGGTGGGCGGCGGGCCCCAGGTGCCCGGCGAGGTGGGACCGAACAGCAGCACCGACGGCGTGCCGAACGCGGTCGCGAGATGCCCGACGCCGGTATCGCCGCAGACGACCAGCGCCGCGCCGGCGACCAGCGCGGCCAGCCCGGCCGTGTCGGTACGGCCCGCGTACACCGCGGAGCCGGGCAGCCCGGCGCGGCCGGCGACCGCCCGGGCCAGCGGCACCTCACCCGGTGAGCCGGTGACCACCACGGGGCGGCCGTCGGCGGCGAGTTCGCGGGCCACGCGCGCGAAACGTTCGGGCGGCCAGCGCCGGGCCGGATAGGCCGCGCCCGGGTGGATCACGACCGCGTCCGGCACAGGTGTGGGCACCGGCGGCGGACGCAGCCGCAGTGCGGTGGGATCGGTGCGGATACCCGCGTACTCCAGCAGCCGGCACCAGCGGTCGACCTCGTGCAGATCGGTACGCCAGGCCGGCCCCGGGCGGTCCGGGAAATCCGGATGGTGATGGGTCAGCAGTGTGTGCGGGCCGGTCGCCGCCAGGTCGCGGATGCTCTCCGGGCCCCGGCCGTGCAGGTTGACCGCCAGCCGCGGCGGTTCGGGCGGCCGGGGCAGCGCTCCCAGCCCGGGCGTCGGCAGCAACTCGTCCACCGCCTCGATGAGATCGACCAGCCCACGCAGTGGTTCCGGCGCGGCCAGCACCAGGCGGTCGTCCGGACGGGCGGCGCGCAACGCCCGGAGCGCGGGTACCGCGGTGAGCAGATCGCCCAGGCCGAGCGCGCGGAGTACGAGAGTGGTGGCGCTCAGGGCCACGACCCCTCTTCCGACGCGCAGACCACGAGTTCGCGGACTTCGCATCCGGGCGGCTGGCCCAGTGCGAACAGCACCGTGTTCGCGACATCCGCCGGCCGGTTCAATTTCGCGTCCGGGGGTGGTTTGTATTTCTCGTCGCGTCCATCGAAGAACGCCGTGTGCATCCCGCCGGGCACGAGCAGGGTCACCCCCACTTCCCCGGCGGTTTCGGCGGCGAGCGCCCGGGTGAAACCGATGACGCCGAATTTCGACGCGCAGTAGGCGGTGGCGTCACTCGCGGCACGGAGACCGAGGGTGGAGGCGCAGGTGACCACCGTGCCCCGGTGTTTCCGCAGCGTGGGCAGCGTCGCGCGGACCACGGCCACCGTGCCGAGCAGGTTGACCTGGATCACCCGTTCCCAATCCTTGGCGGGCACCTGGTCCAGCGGTCCGCAGGCGTCGGTGCCGGCGGCGGTGAAGACACCGTCGATCCGGCCGTCCGCGGTGTCGAGGAGCTCGCGCACCGCATTGTCGGCGGCGGCGGTGTCGGCCAGGTCGGCCCGGACGAAGTCGACTGTCGTCTCGGGCTGGTCCCGGTCGATGACCAGGGGACGGCCCCCGCGCTCGAGTACCGCGGCGGTGACCGCGGCGCCCAGACCGGAGGCGCCGCCGGTGATCAGGATGTTTCCAGGATTTCGCATCGCACTCCTTCGTTCTCGGGTCAGCCGCGGGACCGGGTGACCAGCTGAGTTGTCGAATAGCCACGGACCGTGGGGATCAGCGCTATCTCGCCGCTGTGCTCACGGACGACACCGGCTTCGGGCATATCCGCCTCGGCGTAGTCACCGCCCTTGACCCAGACATCGGGGCGCAGTCGCTCCAGCAGGGCGGCCGGGGAGGCTTCGTCGAAGATCGTGACGGCGTCGACCGAGGCCAATTCGCCGAGCAATCGGGCCCGGTCGCGCGCGGCCACGATCGGGCGGCTCGGTCCCTTCAACCGCCGCACCGAGTCGTCGGAGTTGAGGCAGACGATCAGCGCGTCGCCCATGGCGCGGGCCCGGCGCAGGAGGCTGATATGGCCGGGATGCAGCAGATCGAAACAGCCGCCCGTGGCGACGAGCCGGCCCCCGCGGGCCCGGACGGCCGCCGCCACCTCGAACGCCGATCCGCCGTGCTCGGGGCGAGCGGTGCTCAGGGGTTCGGGTGGGTCGTCGCACGACAGGGCGGCCGCCCCGCCGCCGGCGACGAAGCCGGCGGCCTCGCCCACGGCCCGGCCCACGGCCTCGGCCACCGTCGAGCCCTCCAGCAGGGCCGCCGCCGCGGCCGAGGCGAAGCGATCCCCGGCCCCGCAGGTGTCGTGGGTGGCGGCCCCGAGGCGGGTCTCGCCGGGCACCGGCACCGTGGCCAGCCGCTTACCGTTGGCCAGGACGGCCCCGGCGGAGCCGAGCGTGACGGCGACGGAATCCGCGGTCCACTCGTCGCGGAGCACCTTCGCCAGTTCGTCCGGCTCGGCGTACCCGGGCGCGAACTGCCGCGCCTCGCTCATATTCGGCGAGACGAGCGCGGCACCCGGGACCGGCGCCGGCCCGCGCGGATGCGGATCCCACACCACGGGCACCGTCGGGGCGAGCTCGCTCAGCAGCCGCCGGATCCGGGGATGCGCGGCGACTCCGCGACCGTAGTCGGCGACCAGGATCGCTCCGGCCGCGCGCAGGGCGCGGACGACCGCGGAGTCGAGCGGCCCGGCCTCCGCGGTGCCGTCGCCGGTGTCCAGCCGGACCAGTGACTGGCCGCCCGCGCGGACGCGGGTCTTGCGTACCGTTTCGCCACGCAACACCATCGGTACCACCTCGACCTCCCGGTCGAGCAGCCGCCGCAGGCTGCGCCCGCCCTCGTCGTCCGCCATCGCGGTGACCAGCACGACCTCGGCCGCCGACCGGGCCCCGAGGATCGCGGCCAATCCAGCGCCGCCCGGCCGCAGCCGCCTGCTCCGGACGTCGACCACGGGGACCGGTGCCTCGGGGCACAGCCGGGTCGCGTCGCCGTCGATATCGACATCGAGCAGGCTGTCACCGAGGACGATCAGCGGTTTCACGCCGGAATTCCCAGCGCTTCGTCGAGCGCCGCGCACAGCGTGTGCACCAGCGCGAGATGCACTTCCTGCACGGTGGCGGTGCTCGGTGCCTCCACCGCGATCGCCCGATCACTCAGGGCGGCCAGCGGATTGGGCGCGGGTCCCGTCATGGCCCAGGTGGTGACCCCGATATCGTGTGCGGCTTTCGCGGCCGCCACCACGTTCTGGCTGGTGCCGCTGGTGGACAGCAGGACGAGTACGTCGCCGGTCCGGCCGTGGGCGCGGACCTGCCGGGCGAACAGTTCGTGCCCCCCGTAGTCGTTCACGATGGCGGTCCCCGCGGAGGTGTCGGCGTGCAGCGCGATCGCCGACAGCGGGCGCCGCTCGTGGTGGAAACGGCCGACCAGTTCTCCGGTCAGATGCTGGGCCTCGGCCGCGCTGCCCCCGTTACCGCAGGCGAGCAGCCGGCCGTCGTGGCGGAACACCGTGGCAAGTTCGCGCCCCCACCGATGGATTTCCGGCGCGTGCGCGTCAGCGCGTTGCAGTGCCCGGCACAGAGCCGCGAAATGCTCCTCCATCACGACACACCTCCTGTCTGCAGACCGGCGCACCCGCCTGCGCTGAGTTCTTTCACCGCCAGGACGACGTCGTCCGGGGAAACCGACTCGAGGCACGGATGTCCGGGGATCGGACATTCCCGCGCTCTGCTGTCCCGGCACGGTGCCTCCTGGTCGCCGAGGATCGCCACCGGCACGCCGTAGGGCGCCCACCGGGCCGCGGGGACCACCGGCGCGAACAGGGAGACGACCGGGGTTCCCACGGCCGCGGCCAGATGGGCCGGTCCGGTATTGGGCGCCACCACGACACTCGCGTCGCGCAGTACCGCGGCCAGTTCCGGCAGGGTGGTCGTGCCGCCGAGATCACGAGCGCGATCGCCGGCCACGCGGCCGGTGCACGGGCGATCGGCGGCGGCGCCGGTGACGAGCACGCGGTACCCGGCGTCGGCGAGCGCGGCGACGACCGCCGCCGACCGCGCCGTGGACAACTGGCGAGCCGGGACCGACGCGGCGGGATGCACGACGACATATCCGGGGTCGCCGGTGAGGTGGCCGACGTCCGGTAGCGGACCGCGCACCGCCAAGCGGCCGTCGTCACCCGGCGGGAGCCGGAACCCGGCCGCGGCGGCCAGCGAGAGCGCGCGTTCGGCCTCGGGCGGGTCGCCGCTGACGCGGTGCCGCAGATCCAGCAGTGAACCCGGGTAGTCCTCGGAGATCGCGCCGATCCAGCGGACCCCGGCCATCCGCAGTACCAGCGCGAGCGGTAGCGGCGATTGGTGGAACGAGGTGAGGATCAAGGCGCGATCGAATCGCAGGCCGCGCAGTTCCGCGACGAAGGCGTCGATGCCGGTCGCGGTCACCGCCGGGGGTTCTGGATCGATCCAGGGCGCGCACCAGGTCAGCACGCGGTCGACACCGGGCAGCAGGTCGGCGCCCGCGCGCCCGCGTGGGCCGGCCAGCAGCGTCACCGATTCGGCGTGTGCCGCGACCGCGCGAATACACGGCCCCGCCAGCAGGACATCGCCGACGTTGTCCATCCGCGCCACCAGGACCCGGCCCGTCACAGCGGCCCCGCCATCGCCATCCGGACCGCTTCGGTGAGATCCGGCGCGACCATCGCCGCGGCCCGCGCGTGCCGTACCTCCTCGGGGCGGGTCCGCGCTGTGGGTACGAGGACGGCCCGGGCCCCGGCCGACAGCGCGGCGGCCACATCGGCGCCGGTATCGCCGATCAGTACACAGCGGTCGATATCGACCCCGAGTTCGGCCGCGGCGCGCCGCACCATACCCGGCGCGGGTTTGCGGCAGACACAACCGTCGTCTTCGCCGTGTACACAGACCTGCCAGGTGCCGAACGGCCCGAGCAATTCCTCGACCCGGTCGTTGACCGCGGCCAGCTGGCCCGGACTGATCAGTCCGCGCGCGACACCGGACTGATTGCTGACCACACCCAGCTGGATTCCGGCCGCCCGGACCAGACGCAGGGCGTCGGCGGCGCCCGGCACCGGCCGCACCCCGGCGGGGTCGGCGAGGTAGGGGATATCCACGATCAGGGTGTCGTCGCGATCGAACAGCAGAGCGTGCGGGGCGGGATGGGTCGCGCGGCGATGACGCAGTTCGCCGCGCGCCCGATGCCAGCACGCGGCCGGGGGGATGAGTGCGCTGGTGACCACCATCCGCGCGATCTCGCGCGGAGTGCGCGGGCCGGGCAGGATGCGCCGGAGCGCGAACTCGCCGGTGAGCGCGGCCCATGCCGCGGCACAGGCCGTCGCCGCTCGGGGTCGGCCGGTCACGCCGAATGCCAGGGCCGCCGCGCCCGTCGCCGTGGTGAGCGCGTGCCGGGGTAGCAGACCGCGCCGTTCGCCGACGCGCCGCCGCCAGTGCGCGCCGTATTTGCGCCGCATCAGGGCGTTGTCGGCGTTGCCGCGTTGGGCCCGCACGCTGGCCAGCGGACCGGAGACGCGAACCGGGTGAACGGTGACCCGCTGCCCGGACGCGATGGCGTAACCGGCGAGACAGACCCGTAGCGCGAGATCGGCATCCTCGCGGTAGGCCCGGGGAAATCGTTCGTCGAAACCGTCCACCGCGAGCAGCGCGGACCGCCGATAGGCCATATCCGCGGTGATCCACCGGGCGGTGGCCAGCCCCGCGGTGCCGCGTTCGTCGTCGGTCGGACGACGGTGTGCCGGCAGCGGGACCTCGATACGGGCGGTACACGCGGCGGTGTCCGGGGACAGCCCGAGCAGGTCCGCGGCCAGGCGGTCCGGCCAATCGGGAGCGACCAGGACATCGTCGTCGAGGAAAGCGATCCAGGACCCCGTGGCGTGCCGCCACCCGGCGTTGCGCGCGGCCGCCGGTCCACGCCCGCCCGACCGGACGACCCGGACCGGTGCGCCGCCGCGAGGCAGTGCGAGTTCGTCGCCCTCGCGCCGGTCGTCCACCACCACGATCTCCCGGGGTCGCGGCCCGGTCGCGGTCTCCAGGGCTGCCAGCAGCAGCCGGAGACTGTCCCGGCCCGTGGTCGGCACGACGATGCTGTAGTCGAGGCGGTTCACCGGCGACGCACCAGGAACGGACCGATGGCCAGCACATCGATCGGGGCGGAACCGAAACATTCCAGCGCGTCGCGCGGGGAATCGACCATCGGACGGCCCGCGGTGTTCAGACTGGTGTTGACGACCACCGGCACGCCGGTGCGGCGGTCGAATTCGGTGAGCATACGGGCCGTCAGGGGGTCGTCCGCCGGGTCGACGGTCTGGACTCGCGCGGTGCCGTCCACATGGGTCACCGCCGGGATCCGGTCCTGCCAGTCCGGCGCCACATCGTGCACGAAAAGCATGTACGGGCTGGGTAGCGGTCCGCGGCCGAAGATCTCGGCCGCCCGGTCCGCCCGCACCATCGGCGCCACCGGCCGGAACTGTTCCCGGCCCTTCACATCGTTGAGGCGTTCCAGGTTCGCCGCCCGGCCGGGATGCGCGAGCAGCGACCGGTACCCGAGGGCCCGCGGACCGTATTCGGCCCGTCCCTGGAACCAGGCGACCACCTGATCGGCCGCGAGCGCCGCCGCGACCTCGGCCGCCACATCCGCCGGCCTGGTGTACCGGAGGTTCGCCGTCCGCAGGACGGATTCCAGTTCCGCGTCGGTCCACTCGCGCCCCAGGTCGGCGCGGCGCATCGGCCCGGCCCGCTCCCCGAACTCGGCTGCCAGTTGCAGTGCGGCCCCCAGTGCGGTGCCCGCGTCACCCGAGGCCGGCTGGACCCAGATCCGTTCGAACGGCCCTTCGGCGTGCAGGCGGGTGTTGGCGACGCAGTTGAGGGCGATACCGCCGGCCAGGGTGAGATCCTGCTGCCCGGTCTGATCGTGCAGCCACCCGGTCAGCTCCAGCAGCACCTCCTCGAGTCGCCGCTGCGCACTGGCGGTGAGATCGGCGTGGTCAGGGCCGAGCCGTCCGCCGGTCACCGCCGGGGCGTACCGCGCCCAGTCCACCGGTTCGGTCCGGAATCCGCCGTCGCCGGTGGTGTACACGAGTTCCCGGAATTCGTCGAGGAAGCGCGGCGTGCCGTAGGAGGCCAGCGCCATCACCTTGTACTCGTCGCTCGAGCGGGCGAAACCCAGGTGTTCGGTGAGGTCCTCGTACATCAGGCCGAGTGAATGCGGCAGCCGCTGGGCGGCGTGTTCGACGAATTTGCCGTCCCGGTATTCCCCGGCGAGATAGGAACTGCTCTCACCGCGTCCGTCGGCTACCAGGACCGCGGTATCGCCGAACGGGGCCGCCAGCGCCGCGGAGGCGGCATGGGCGATATGGTGCCGGACGAAGCGCACGATCGAGGGGTCGAGGCCGGGGAGCGCGGCACGCAGGAAGGCCGGCGCCCGCCGCGCGTAGTCGGTACGGAGCTCCTCGCTCGACGGGTCGAGACCGCCGAGCGAATGGTCCACCAGCGCGGGGTCGTAGGAGTAGCCCACCGCGTCGAGCTGATCGGGCCGTAGACCCGCGCGCTCGAGACACCAGGCCGCGGCCTGCTCCGGCATCTCCCAGGCCGCGAACGGCACCGGCCGTTTGCCGTGCTTGCGCCGGGTGAACCGTTCCTCCTCCGCGGCGGCGACGATCTCGCCGTCCACGACGAGCGCGGCCGCGGGGTCGTGGAATATCGCGTTGACACCGAGAATACGCACCGGGCCGCCTTTCCTGTGGGGTCACGGGCTCGTACCGCGAGATCGTCTACGCGCTACCCGTGGAATTCACCGCCAAACCGGTCTGCCGTTTCGTTACCGGGCGCGGCGAGCCGTCCACCGGCGTGGTCCGCTCCGCGAACCAGTCGATCGTGCGGCGCAGTCCCTCGCTCCGCTCGACCATGGGTCGCCAGCCGAGAGCGTGCCGGGCCAGGGAGATATCCGGGCAGCGACGCTGCGGATCGTCGATGGCACCGTCGATGTATTCCAGCGCGGAGCGGCTCCCGGCCGCCGCGCGGATCTCCTCGGCCAGCGACCGTACCGAGAGTTCGCGGGGATTGCCGATATTCACCGGTCCCGGATGACCACTGCGCGCCAGCGCGAGCAGTCCACGCACCGTGTCCTCGACGTAACACAGCGACCGGGTCTGCTCGCCGGTGCCCGCCACGGTCAACGGTGCGCCGGCCAGCGCCTGGGCGATGAACGTGGGCACCATGCGGCCGTCGTCCGCCCGCATCCGCGGGCCGTAGGTGTTGAAGATCCGGGCGATTCCCGAATCCACTCCGCGCTCCCGGCGGTACGCCATGGTCAATGCCTCGGCATACCGCTTCGCCTCGTCGTAGACGCTGCGCGGCCCCACCGGATTGACATGGCCCCAGTAGCCCTCGGGTTGGGGGTGGACTCCCGGGTCGCCGTACACTTCGCTGGTGGACGCGAGCACGAACCGGGCGCCACAGCGCTGGGCGAGCTCGAGCGCGTGGTCGGTCCCGAGGGAACCGGCCCGCAACGTCTCGATCGGCAGCCGCAGATAATCGGGCGGCGAGGCGGCCGACGCGAGATGGAACACGACATCGAACCGGCCGAGCCCGGAAAACGATTCGGTCACGTCGTGCCGCACGAGGGCGAAGCCGGGCCGGTCCACCAGTCCGGCGATATCGTCCGGTTCGGAAGTGACGAAATTGTCGAGCGCGACCACGGAGGTGCCCGCGTCGAGCAATTGTTCGCACAGGTGCGACCCGACGAAGCCGGCGCCGCCGGTGACCAGCGCCCGCTGGAACGACCCGGTCCGGCGCGCGTCCCGGCCGGCTTCCGGATCCGGAGTGAACGCCGTCATCGGGCCTCCTCCCGGCCGGGTTCGCTGCCTATCGCCGCGGCGACCACCCGCCGGTAGGCGCGCAACGTTTCCGCGGTGATCCGCTCCCACGAATAACGCGCCCGCACCCGGTCGCGCCCGGCGCGTCCGAAATCCGCCCTGGTCCGCGGCGCGTCCAGCAGGCCGCCGATCGCGTCGGCCAGTTCGCCGGGTTCCCGCGGTGTCACCAGCCTGCCGGTGACACCGTCGACGACGGTGTCGGTGAGCCCGCCCACCGCGGCGGCCACCACGGGCACCCCACAGGCCATGGCTTCCAGCGGGGTGATGCCGAAAGGTTCGTACCAGGGGGTGCACACGGCCACATCCGCCGATCTCAGCAGCGGCGGCATCTCCGTCCGCGGTACCTGACCCAGCAGGTGCACCCGGTCGGCCACGCCGAGTTCGCCGGCCAGCGCCGAGAGCCGTTGTGCTTCGGGGTTGTCGGTGAGCCGCCCGTCGTCGGGTCCGCCGACCAGGACGAGTTCGGTATCGCGCAGCCGCGCCACCGCGGTGATCGCGATATCGAAACCCTTGCGCGGCACCAGTCGTCCCACACTGACGATCCGGTGCCGCGCCGACCGGTCGGCGCGCGGACCGTCCGGAGTGAACCGGTCGAGATCCACGCCGCACGGGATCACCGAGGTGCGGGCCCGTGGCAGTCCCATCCGGACCAGTTCGAACACCTCGTCGGTACAGGTGGCGATCACGCGGTCGGCCCGATCGGCGATACCCTGTTCCAGCCCCACCCGCGCCGGCGGACTGGTATCGGCGCCGCCCTGGTAGCGGCGTTTGACCACGCCGAGCGCGTGAAAGGTCTGCAGCACCGGGATGCCCAGCGTGGGTGCGGCCGCGAGCGTCGCGAGACCGGACATCCAGAAATGGGCGTGCGCCACATCGGGTTGCTCCCGCTGCCAGTCCTGCCGGAGGAACTCCCCGAATTCGTCCATGAACGGGAGCAGTTGGTCCTTCGGCAGTATCTCCGGCGGGCCGGCCGGCACCCGGGTCACGCGATATCCCTGGTCGGTGCGCACGGTGGTGGGTGCGGCGGCCTCTTCGCGCCGGGTGTAGACGGTGACATCGTGTCCGCGCCGGGACATTCCGGCGGCGAGTTCGGCGACATGGACATTCTGGCCACCGGCGTCGACGCCGCCGAGCGCGGCCAGCGGGCTGGCGTGTTCGGACACCATCGCGATTTTCATGGTTCCGCCTTTCCGATCCGGCGCGCGGTCTATTCGGTGATCTCGGCGAGCAGACCGTCCCAGCGGCGCAGGAAGGTGTCGAGACCGTAGTGCTCCAGTGCGTACTGCCGTCCCGATTTCCCGGCGAGCACCGCCAGATCGGGTTCGTGGAGGAATTCGTGGAATCGCGCGATGAGCGCCGCGATATCGGTGGACAGCGCACCCGCCTCCGGGGGGACCGCGCGGACCGCCTCGGTGGTCGCCAGGGCGACCACCGGCATCCCGAGCTGCATGGCTTCGAGCAGGGACAGGCCGAGCGAGGTCCAGCGCGCCGTGTGCAGGTAGACGCGCCGGCGCGCCATCTCCCGGTGGAGGGAGGCCTGGTCGAGATCGGCGATACCCCGGACAGGATGCGCGGTAGGGATTTCGGTGCCGAATCCGGTGGCACCGATACCGTACAGATCGATCGGACCGGCCCTGGCGAAGGCCGGCAGCAGATCGGTCCCGGTGATCCGCCCTCGCCGGAGCGGTTCGTTGATCAGGGCGACGCCGTGCGGGATCTCTCCGGTGTAACGTGCGCCCGGATCGACGATGCCGTGTGCGACGACCCGGGTGGGCGCGTGACCGTTGTCCCACATCAGTTCGTTGAAATGCGTGACGTGGACCAGCGGGATATCGGCGCGGTCGGCCAGTGGATGCCGGGTGGTGGCCGCGTGCGGGCGCGGTGTGTTGTGCTCGACGTACACCGCCGGGATGTCGATACCCGGGCGGCGGCCGAGCCAGCGTTCGACCAGACCGATCTCCTCGGGTCGCTGTAACACCACGACATCGGGGGCGGTCTCGCGCAGTTCCCCGGCCGGGATCTCCCGGGCCGACGGCCAGTCGCGCCCGCACCGGCCCCGGCCCCACGGCCCGCCGCCGTCCACCACCGGCAGCAGGTAGCGATGTCTCCCCCGGACGAACGAGCCGGTCCACGAGCCGTGCACGTGCCAGACCAGAATGTCGAGCCGGTTCGCCGTGTCCGCCATGCGCTAGCTCTTACCTGTTCGAGCCGGTTCAAACAGGAGCGTGCGTAAGGGAGGCATCTACCGGGCGGCTCGGCGTGTCGACTCGCCGAGCCGGGTTTGAATCGCCGGTGCCGGGCAAAGCGCGCCGGTATGAGCCGATCGAGCACAGTCACAGAACCCCCGCGGTCGTCGGTGACCGAGACGATCGAGATCCGTGATCCCGCCACCGGCGCCACTGTCGGCACAGTGCCCGTGACCGGGGCCGCCGAACTCGACCGGCGGGTCGCCTCGGCCCGCCGGGCGCGGTCCGGGTGGGCGCGTACCCCGGTCGCCGAACGTGCCGCCGCATTACGGGCGAGTGCCGCCCTGGTGCGCGAAAACCTCGCGGAACTCGCCGCCACCGCCGAAGCCGAAACCGGTCGCCCGCGCGCCGAGGGGGCCGAAGGCGTGGCGGCCGGCGCCGCGACGCTCGAGCAGTATGCCGAGCTGGGTCCGGTGCACCGCGGAAAGAGTCTGCAGGGGGATGCCGACGCGACCGACTTCATGGTGTGGGAGCCGCGCGGTGTCGTCGTCGCGCTGACGCCGTGGAACGATCCGGTCGCGGTGTCGTGCGGACTGCTCGGCGCCGCCCTGGTCACCGGCAACACGGTGGTGTACAAGCCGAGCGAGCGGGCCCCACACACCGGGGCGCTGCTGGGCGACCTGCTGGCCCGCGCGCTCCCGGCGGGAGTGCTGGAGACGGTCCAGGGCCACGGCGCCGTCGGTGCCGCGCTGGCCGCCCGGGCCGATGTGGATGTCGTGGCGCATGTCGGCAGCACCGCGACCGGGCGGTCGATCGCCCGGAGTACGGCCGCGACCGGCGCGAAGGCATTGCTGGAGAACGGCGGTAACGACGCGCTGGTGGTCGACGCCGGGGTGGACCCCGGATGGGCCGCCGAGCAGGCCGCGCTCGGCGCCTTCGCGAACTCGGGCCAGATCTGTGTGTCGGTCGAGCGGATCTTCGTCCACGAGGCGATCGCGGAGCCGTTCCTGGCCGCGCTGGTGGCGGCAGCCGAGTCGCGGACCGCCGCGCCGCTGGTCGACCGGCGCCATCGCGACCTGGTCCACGCCCAGGTGGACGAGGCGGTCGCCGCCGGCGCCGAGTGCCGTACGGGCGGTGCCGTGCCCGACGGCGCCGGGGCGCACTACCCGGCCACCGTGCTGGCCGGCTGTACCCCCGAGATGCGCGTCATGCGCGAGGAAACCTTCGGGCCGGTCGCGCCGGTCCGCGTGGTCGCATCCTTCGACCAGGGACTCGCCGAAGCGGCCCACGACGACTACGGACTGGCCGCGACGGTACTCACCTCGTCGATGTCGCATGCCCAGCGTGCCTGGCGGGAACTGCCGGTGGGCACGGTGAAGATCAACGCGGTATTCGGCGGTGCGCCGGGCGGCGCGGCGCATCCCCGCGGCGCCAGCGGGACCGGCTACGGGTACGGACCCGAACTGCTGGACGAGATGACGCAGACCAAGGTCGTCCACCTGAACTCCGCGCCCCGGTGAATCCGGTGGCCGCCGCCGCGCGGAAGATCCCCACGGCGCCGCCCGGCCCGGCGGAGCGGGCGCCGGCCACGCGGGTGCTGGTGACCGGCTGGTCCAGCTTCGTGCACGGCGAGGCGACGGCCGGGGATGTGCTCAGCATGCGCCACGTGAGCGAGCGCCTCACCGCCGCCGGGATCCCGCACGATACGGCCTGGAGCCCGCGGTTCCGGGCCGAGGCGTTGCATTTGGACGAGGCCGATGCCGACCGCTACTCGCATCTCGTCTTCGTCTGCGGGCCCATCCACGGCGACCAGGTCCGCGCGTTGCACGAACGGTACGCGGAGTGCCGGCGGATCGCCGTCGGCGTCACCGTCGTGGACCCTGCCGACGCGGCGGTCACCGGCTTTCACCGGGTACTGGCCCGCGACGATCGCAGCACCAGCCGGCCCGATCTCTCCGTATCGGCGACCACGGCCGGGGTCGCGGTCGCGGGCGTGGTGCTCGCGCCCGGGCAGACCGAATACGGTGACGCGCGCCGGCATCGCCCGGTGCACGAGGCGCTCGGGCGCTGGCTGGCCGGCCTCGACTGTGCCCGGGTGCCGCTCGATACGCGCCTGGCCACCGACGACTGGCAGCACTGCGCCACGCCCGACCAGCTCGCCTCGGTCTTCTCCCGCCTCGACGCCGTCGTCACCACCCGGCTGCACGGCCTGGTGTTCGGGCTGCGTGCCGGGACCCCGGTGCTGGCGGTGGATCCCGTTGCGGGTGGCGGGAAGGTCTCGGCCCAGGCGGCAGCGCTGGGCTGGCCCGCGCTCGTGGCCGCGGAACGGGCCGCGGATCCGGACACTCTGGACCACTGGTGGACCTGGTGCCTGTCGCCACCCGGGCGGGAGCGGGCGAGGCGCCGGAATCTGCCTGCGGCCGACGCACTGACCGGCGAGCTGCTGAGCGAGTTGCTCGGGGGAGGACCGGTATGAGCCTGCCCGGTGACACCCCGAAGACCACGGTCGTGATCGCGACCCGCAATCGTGCCGGTGAGCTGGCGCGTACTCTCACCGAATTGTGCGCGCTGCGACCGCGTCCGCCGATCGTGGTGCTGGACAACGCCTCCGACGACGACACCACCGGGCGAGCCCAGAGCTTCCCGGGGGTGCAGGTCATCCGGCTGCACCGCAATCTCGGGGCGGCGGCGCGCAATCTCGGCGTCGCCGTCGCCCGGACCCCGTATATCGCGTTCAGCGACGACGATTCGTGGTGGGCCGGTGACGCGCTCACCGAAGCCGAGCGGGTACTCGACCGGTGCCCGCGGCTCGGCCTCGTCGCCGGGCGCACGCTGGTGGGGGGCGACCACCGGGACGATCCGGTCAACGAGCGGATGGCGGCCAGCCCGCTGGGACATGCCGCCGAACTGCCCGGTCCCTCGGTGCTCGGCTTCCTCGCCTGCGCCGCGATCGTGCGCCGGGACGCGTACCGGGAGGCCGCCGGATTCAGTACGCTCCTGCATTTCGGTGCCGAAGAACGTTTGCTGGCACTGGACCTGGCGACGCACGGCTGGCACCTCTGCTATGTGCCCGCGGTGCGGGCCCATCACCATCCCTCGACATGTCGTCCTCCGCCGGCCTGGCGCCGCCGGGCCGAACAGCGCAACAACGCGTTGATCACCTGGATGCGGCGTCCGATACGGCAGTGCGCGGCCGAAACCGCCCGGTTGCTCGGCCGGGCCGCACGCGATCCCGGGGCGCTGCTGGCGATGGCGGGGGTGGCCCGCCGGCTGCCGTGGGCGCTGGCGCAGCGGCGCCGGCTGCCGCCGGAGGTGGAGAGCCGGGCCAGGATTCTCGAACTCGCCGAGGGAAGGACGTGAGCCGATGGCCACCGAGCGGATGACGGTCGTCATCATCACCCGCGACCGACGCACCCAACTGCTGGAAACGCTGGCGCATATGACCACCCTGCCCGACGCGGCACCGATCGTGCTGGTGGACAACGCGTCCTCCGACGGCACCGCGGACGCGGTGGCGGCGCGGTTCCCCTCGGTCGAACTCATCCGCGCTTCCGAGAATCTCGGCGCGGTGGCCCGGAATATCGCGGTCCGGCGGGCGCGCACACCGTACGTGGCGTTCTGCGACGACGATACGCAGTGGCAGCCGGGCGCACTGAGCCGCGCCGCGGACCTGCTCGACGAATACCCGGGCCTGGGCTCGGTAACCGGTCGCTGCCTCGTCGCGCCCGATCTACGCGAGGACCCGATCACACCGGAACTGCGTGATTCCCCGGTCGCCGGCCCGGAGTGGCTACCGGGGCCGGCCCTGCTCGGCATCATGGCGGGGCTGTCCGCCTTCCGGGTGAGCGCGTTCACCGAGGTAGGCGGCTTCTCGCCGCGGCTGTGGTTCGGCGGGGAGGAGGAACTGCTCGCCCTGGACCTCGCGGCCCACGGCTGGTGGATGTGCTGGATCCCGGACATGGTGATCCACCACGCCCCGTCCGGGAAAAGGGATTCGACGCGCCGCCGCGGGCTCGGGATCCGCAACACACTGTGGACGCTGTGGTTGCGCCGCCCGATACGCAGCGCCGCCCGCCGGACCGCGGTGGTGCTCGGTTCCGCTCCGGCCGACCGGGCGACCGCCGCGGCCGTGCTGGAGACATTGCGCGGACTGCCCTGGGTGCTGCGGGAGCGCAAGGTCGTGCCGCCGCGGGTGGAGGAAGGTCTCGTCCGGCTGGAGGAGTCGCAACGCCGATCCCCGGCTCGCCGCTATGTGGGCTGAGGTCCGGGCCCCGGGGGTCTCAACGGCGCACGAGCCGCAGCGGTGCGAGGTGACGCCCGGGCTTGCGCCCGAGACCGCCCAGGATGAGGCGCTCTTCGGGCGCCGCCGCACGGACCGGGGGTCCCTGCGTCCACCACTCGTCCAGCGGGGTCAGTCCCGGCTCCACCAGGTCCAGCGCACCGAAGAGCTCGCGGATGCTCTCCGGGCTCCGGTACCGCCCCGAGCCGAATTCCTGTGCGACATGGGCCTGTTCGAGCTCGCGGGCCAGCTCGTGGAGTTCGGGACGACCGGGGCCGGGGTCGCAGTAGTGCGTGATCGCCACGTACGAACCGGCCGGGAGCAGGTCGATGTACCGGGACACGATGCCCGCCGGATCGTCGTCGTCGCCGAGGTGGTGTAGTACCGCGCCCAGCAGGACCGCGACCGGCTGCCGCAGGTTCAGGTAGTGTGCCGCCTTCGCCACTGTCGCTGCGGGATCGGTGAGATCGCCGGGTAGGTAATGGGTGTTCTGGTGCGTTCCAGCATCGCCCGGCCGTGGGCCACGCAGAGCGGATCGTTGTCGACGTACACGAATTCCGCGTCGCCGCGCCCGCATTCCTGCGCGACGACATGGAGGGGATCGCGGGTGGGCAGTCCGGCGCCCAGATCCAGGAACTGCCGGACACCGGCGCCCTCGGCCAGCGATCGCACGGCGCGGGTGAGCCAGCGCCGGTTCACGATGTGGACATCGCCCTGCCGGGGCGCTATTCGCCGGATCCGTTCGAAGGCGGAACGATCCACCTCGTAGTTGTCCTTCCCGCCCAGACTGTAGTCGTAGACGCGGGGGATGCTGGGCCGGTCGGTGTCCGCGCCGACCGGCCGAACACCGAGCGAGAGGGCGGTATCGATCGTCATCGCGCCTCCATCACATACCGAACGGTCGCCCCCGAGGGGCCCTTTCGAATGTAACACGGCAACAGTATTTATGGTTGTGTTGCCAACGGCGACTGATGATTACACCGTTGCCGGCGTCGACGCGCGGCCCCGTATCGTGGGGCTTGTCAACCGCGAGCGCGGCCACGATAGTCGGACACCATGGCAACGAAAACCAACGCGCGGCGACTTCGCCGAACGCTGACCATATTTTTCGCCGGGCTGGCACTTGCGGTGACCGGCACACCGGCCGCCTCCGCCCTTCCCGGCCATCCGGCTCCCGCCGGTGTTGCGGCGACCCCGATCGACTCGGGATCGTCGTCCGGATCCGGCTATCTCCTGGAAGCGGTACTCAACGCCCTGTGCGCACTGACCGGCTCGAAGCCGACCTGCTGGAGTGACGCGCCGACACTGTGACGCCGCGGGGATGTCCCGGGGCGGCCGGCCCTCCGCCGCACCGCGACCGGCACGGATGTTCGGACACCGGTGGCCGGGCGCCCCCATCTGGGGCCGGGACCCGGCGCTGCCGCCGGGGCGTAACACTGGAGAGGTGTCCATCAAAACGCTGTCGTCCAGAGTCGTCTACCGGAACCCGTGGCTGTCGCTGCGGGAGGACCGGATCGAGCGCGCGGACGGTTCGCCCGGGCTCTACTCGGTGATCGACAAACCCGATTTCGCGCTCGTCATCCCCTGGGAGAACGACGGTTTCCACCTCGTGGAGCAGTACCGCTATCCCGTACGGGCCCGGTCGTGGGAGTTCCCGTCCGGCGCCTTCCCGGAGGGGGTCACCGGCAGCCCGGAGGAGCTGGCCGCGGCCGAACTCGCCGAGGAGACGGGGTTCACGGCGGGCCGGCTGGAGCGGCTCGGGCGGTTGCACTGCGCGAACGCGATGACGGGGGAGGGCTGTCACGTCTTCCTCGCCACCGAGCTGACGCCCGGCGAACCGAACCGGGAATCCACCGAGCAGGATATGCGCCAGCGGTGGTTCCCCGCGTCGGAGGTGGAGGCCATGCTGCGCGCCGGGGTGCTCACCGACGGTCCGTCCATGGCCGCCTACCTGCTGCTGAAACTTCGCGAGTAGCCGCGGCGGGGCCGGCCACCGGCCGGACGACCCACCAGGCGACGGCGGTCCATATCGATGCCAGCAGGACCGAGCCGAGGAGGTCGGTGGGGTGGTGCGCGCCCGCGTACAGTCGCTGCCCCGCCACCAGGGCGGGGATCAGGAACAGTGCGGCGGCGAGCAGCCGGTAGGGCCGGCGGCGGGTGGAAGACCACAGCAGTGCGGCGCTGCCCGCGTA
The DNA here is from genome assembly GCF_040609955.1 of Nocardia sp. NPDC004568. Taxonomy (NCBI): domain Bacteria; kingdom Bacillati; phylum Actinomycetota; class Actinomycetes; order Mycobacteriales; family Nocardiaceae; genus Nocardia; species Nocardia sp. NPDC004568. The sequence continues at coordinate 91,383 of NZ_JBEXLL010000011.1, read as the reverse complement.
GAGGGTCAGCGACGCGGCGACGTGGCCGGAGGGGAAGCTCGCGGTCGGTGGCAGTTCGGGATCCAGCGGGGTGACGTCGGGACGCGGGCGGTCGACGATCGCGGCGGTGGCGAGGAACAATGTGATCTCGCCCAGCAGCGCGACTCCGAGGAACAGCACGGGCCGGCGGCTGCGGAGCACGGCCACCGCGAGTACGGCGATGATCAGGGCGACGGTGACAACCGCGGTGGTGTTGCCGAGTTCGCCGAACACGTCGAGCACGGTGGTGAGAGCGGGCCCGCGATGGGTGGCCAGCGCGGCGACGGCACCGTGATCCCATCGGGCGAGCGGGTTGCCGGTTCCGGCGGCGCGCACCAGTGTGCCCATCCCGATGAGCAGTCCGGCGAGTAGGACCCATGCGACCGCGAGTTCGCCGAGCCCGCGCCACGGGTGGGGCATCGTGGGAGCGTGCCGCTCCGGGACCGGCCGCAGGTCGTCGCGGTCGTCCGCCGCCACGTCTCCGGGTAGCGGACCGGTGGCGCCGAGTCCGGCGTCACCACGCCAGCGGTGGAACGCGACGGTGACCGCGGCGAGCCACAACGACCCGAGCAGCCAGCCGGCGAGGACATCGGTGAGGTAGTGCACACCCAGCGCTACCCGGCTGAGCCCGACAGCCGCCACGAGAAGGACAGCGCATACCGAGACCACGCGCCGGGCTTTCGTGTGCAGGACGGGCGCGAAAACCAGGAGGAGAATGCCGTAACACACCAGGGAGCTCATGGCGTGCCCGCTGGGAAAACTCCATCCGTCCGTGTGGTGGACCGGGGTGCCCACCACGGGCCGTAACCGCGCGACGAGCTCTTTGACGACGGGGTTGAGGATCAACCCGCCCGCACCGGTGAGTACGACGAGGACGGCCAGGCGCGGGAGACGGCGCAGGAGCAGCCACACCACACCCACGGCGAGGACCCCGACCAGCGTGAGCGTCGCGCCGAACTCGGTGACGGCCATGACGATATCGCGCAGGACCGAGTGTTCGGCGAGGACGGCGGTCACCCGGTCGGCGACCGCCTGATCCGCGTCCTGCAACGGTTGCCATCGCACGCGGACCAGCGCGGTGAGCACTCCGAAGCCGAGGCCGGCGCTCATCGTGGCGAGTAATGCCGCGGCGCTGCGGACGGCGAACCGTTCGGTGGCGACCCGGGACCGAGCCGGGCCGCCGGGCTGCTCCGCGCCGGTTACGGCTTTTCCGTCGTGCCGGTCGACAGACGACACAACACCTCCCGCTGTCGAGTGACGTCCCGGTCCGGCCGCGGATCGTGCGGCCGGGCACCGGAACTGTTCGGATGTAGTCGGTTGTCCGGGAATGCCCCGAACCCGGCGTCGCAATCCGTTCGGTGCCGGTGAGGGTGGGTCGGGCGGTGTCCCGCGGCGCGGTTCCTCGGTGCCGGTGCTTGTCGGGGCTGTCGGAAATGCGCCGATCGGCATTATGTTCTCTCCGGAGGGTCGGCGGTCGCACCGTCGCTCGGAAAGGAACATCATGCGTCACGCTGTGCGCGGCGGAATCCTCGTCCTGGTCCTGGTAGCGGCGCCCGTCGCCACCGCGACCGCGTCTGCGGCGGGACCGCTCGAGCCGACTCGGGCGGCGGAGCCCGCGAGTGCCCGTGCGGCCGGTGCGGTATGCACCATGCAGTATCCGCCGACCCTGCGGTGTCTGCTCGCCTCGCTGTCGGCGGCGTGATCCGGCCGGCCGGCGGCTCGGCGGTGTGTCCGGCAGCGGCCCACTCAGGAGATGTCGATATCGGCGTAGACGGCGGCGTGGTCGGAGGCGGCGTGCACCTTGCTGGTCATCGTGTCGAAATGGGGGAACAGGGTGCCGTGGGTGCCGCCCCAGACGCCTTTGCGGAAGATGCCGCCGCCCGTGGTGCGCTCGAACAGGCTCGGTGACAGCAGCAGGTAGTCGATCTTGTTGTTCTTCGTGCCGTTGCCGAAGGTGCCGGGGCAGTCCTCGTCGGGATCACCGTCGTCGAAGTCGGGTGCCGCCGCGATATCGGTCAGGTCGGTATCGGCGAGCAGGGGCTGCAGCGGGGCGCTGTCGGGGGTGTCGTTGAAGTCGCCCAGGACCGCGATGTGCTCGGCGCCGTCGTCGCGTCGTTGCCGGTAGATACGGGCGACCTCCTCGGCTTGCCGGCGGCGGCGCTTGTCGCTGGTGGCCTGATCGCGGCCGAATTTGCTCTTCAAGTGGTTCACCAGGACCAGTAGCGACTCTCCCGCCAGGCCGCTGTCCTCGGGAAGGTCGAACCGGTATTCGGGGCAGTCGCGGCTGAAGATCCGGTTGTCGAACGGTCCGTCGTCCACATGCGAGCGGATATCGTGTATCGGGTACTGGTCCTTGGCGAGTATCCCGACGTCGATCCCGCGGCTGTCGTTACCGTCGATCAACATCACTCGCGGGTAGCGCGGCCCGTGGCCGGGAGAACAGGTTCTCGGTGTTGTACGCGGCGATCCGCAGGTGCTCGGTCGGCATGGCGGGGCTCCTTCCGGTTCTGGTGGCTCACCGCCGGATTCGGGAGAGCGGGAGCGGGCGTTCGGTACCCGCCCGGCCCGCCGGCGACGAGGACGGGTTCGATCGGGGATGGGGCAGGGAAGTCATTCGCCGGCCTCCGCGGCGAAGGCGAGCAGATAGGCGCGGACCGCTTCGGTGGCTCCGGCGACGTCGTCGAGGAATTCGCGGCGGTGTTCCAGGCCGGGCACTCCGCGGTAGTCGGTGACGACCGCGATCACTGTGTGCGGGGGCTGTGATTCGAGCCGCACCAGGCACAGGCCGTACGGCGATGGGCGCGACCTCATCGGTCCAGCGTCGCGCACCGGGTGTCACCGGTGCGTTGCGGTGTGGCCGGCGCCGGCCGAGCGGGGCCGGGCAGTGTCCCGTGATGGTGGTCGAATCGGTATCCGGGGTCGCGAGCGCTGTGACGGGCCGGTGACGGGTGCGAATTATTCTCTTCTGCTATCACGAACGAACAGTGAGCTGAGGCCATGGACACTCTGAGCCGGCGGAGTGGCCCGAAAAGCGTCGCTTCGTATCTGCATTTGTTCGGCGGACCGTACGTCACGGTCGGCGGAGAACATCGTGAGGTCGCCGAGGGCGGTAAACGACTCCTGGCGCTGCTGGCCTTGCGTCCGGGCCGGGTGGAGCGCTGCCACGCGGCCGGGCTGCTGTGGCCCGGTGTCGGCGAGCGGCGGGCCTCGGGGAACCTGCGGTCGGCGCTGTGGCGGTTGCGCGCGGCGGGGCTGGACCTGGTGGCCGCCGACCAGGTCTCGGTGATGCTGCGCGCCGAGGTAGGGGTCGATGTGCAGGAGGTGAGTGCGTGGGCGCGCCGGCTGATCCTGGGCTCGGCCGGGGCGGGGGACCTGGTACTCGACCCGTGTATCGATGCCGCGCTCGATCTGCTGCCGGGCTGGTACGACGATTGGGCGCTCTTCGAACGAGAACGTTTGCGGCATCGGGTGCTGCACGCCCTGGAGAACCTCAGCAGGCAACTGTGCACCCGGGGCCGGTGCGCCGAGGGCGTCGAGGCGGCGCTGCTCGCGGTCGGAGCCGACCCGATCCGCGAAAGCGCCCAGCGGGCGCTGATCGAGGCGCACCTGTCCGAGGGCAATGTCGGGGAGGCACGACAGGCGTACGCCGCCTTCCATCGGTTGATCCAGCGGGAGCTCGGCGTACCGCCGTCACCCCAGCTGACCGGGCTGCTCACCCGGCCGGTACCCGCCGGCGGAAACCGCGTGCTCGACCGCCGCGGTGACGGCAGCGTGACACCCACCTGCGCAGACTGCGGTGACACCGGACTTGCGCGGCCGACTCCTCAGGCGGGTGGATCATGAATCTTCGCGGACCGATCCGTGCGGCGTGGCTGGACCAGATCCGCGCCGCAGCCACACGGTATTTGGCGACCGAGACCAGGCGCGCGGATATCGAGCAGCGCCGCAAGAGGAAGGACAGCCCGGTCGTCGATGCCCCGGAGCAGATCAGCGCCCGGGCGCAACGGCTCGCGGTCACCGGTGAGATGCCGGTCGCGGCCATGATCGAAGCCGGGCGGACCGAGCCCGCCGATCGGATCACCACCCTGGAGCGGATCATCGGTGCCGGCAACGAACTGCAACCGGCCAATTTCCTGGCCCGCGGTGCGCGGACGGCGGCCTCGGTGGCGCGGATCTCGCGTCGCAGCAACGGTCGCGAGATCCCGCAGGGCACCGGGTTCCTGGTCTCGCCGAGACTGCTGTTGACCAACAACCACGTCCTTCCCGACCGGGACACCGTGGAGCAGGCGCTCGTCGAATTCGGGGTCGAGGCGACGGTCGACAACGAACCGTGCCTGCCGCTGCGGTTCCGGCTGGACCCCGACTTCTTCGTCACCGACGAGCACCTCGACTTCACGCTGGTACCCGTCCGTCCGGGGGCCGACGGCAGGCCGCCCGCGGAAATCGTCGGCTGGTGGAACCATCTGGTCGCGGATCAGGGCAAGATCGTCGTCGGCGAGGCCATGAACATCATCGGTCACCCGATGGGCCGGCTCAAGGAGATCGGTATCCGCAGCAACCAGCTCGATCTCCAGCTCGAGCATTTCCTGCACTATTCGACCGATACCGAACCGGGCAACTCCGGATCCCCGGTCTTCAACGACCAGTGGGAGGTCGTCGCGCTGCATCACTCCGGGGTGCCGCGCACCGACGAGCAAGGGCGGATGCTGCGCCGCGACGGCACCCTGTGGAGCCAGGACGACGGCGACGACGCGATCGCCTGGACCGCCAACGAGGGGGTGCGCATCAGTGTCATCCTCGCCTATCTGGCCGGGTTGCCGCGGTCCGCGCGCCACCGGGAGTACTTCGCCGAACTCGGGCCTGATTCCGGGCTCGCCGACGGAGCGCCGGTCACCGTCTCGGCACCCGTCGAGGAACGCACCGCGGCCCCGGCTCCGGCGCCGCAGGCGGACGCGGGACCACGTCGCGGACTGCCGGCCCGCCCGGACGCCTTCGGCGGCACCCGGCACCTGCTGTTCCTGCACGGCCGCAGCCAGCACGGTCGCGATCCCGAACTGCTGCGCCGCGAGTGGACCGCCGGGCTCAACAAGGGGCTCACCCTCGCCGGGCTCGCTCCGCGGGATCCGGCCGAGGTGTACTTCCCCTTCTACGGGGACCGGCTGGCCGCGTTGCTGACATCGCCCGGAACAGCGGAGCTGGCGCCCGAGACCATGGCCGTCGATCACGCCCTGGCCATGGCGCCGGCCGCACCCCCGGCCCGCGACCTCTACGAACAGATCCTGCGGGACGCGGCCGTGGACGCGGGACTGCCCGAGGACGAGCAGCCGCCGCACCCCGCCGAACCGGAAGGCCTGGGCGCGCTGGGCAGCGTGCTCGTCAGCAGACTGCAGCGCCAGCTGAGCTGGCTCGCCGCCCGCAGCGATCTGGACGACCTCGTGATCGCCCAGGTCTTCCGGGACGTCGCCACCTATCTCGCCGACGAACCGACCCGCCGCGCCGTCCTCGACTGCGTCCTGGAAACCGTCCCCGAATCGGGACAGCTCACCCTGGTGAGCCACAGTCTGGGTACCGCGGTCGCCATGGACCTGCTCACCGTGTTGCGGCCCGAGGTCGACGTCACCGTCCTCGTCACCCTCGGCAGTCCGCTCGGACTGGACGCGGTCAACGGCAAACTCCTGGTCCGCGGCCCGCACCGGCCGGAACAGGTCGGCGACTGGCTCAATGCCTGGGCGGCGGTCGACCCGATCACCATCGGCTGCCCGCTACGGCACGCCTGGAAAGGCCAGTTGCGCGAGATCCCGGTCGACAATCCCCGGGAACGCGCGCACAGCATCGCCGAATACCTCGCCCATCCGGCCGTCGCGCAGGCCGTCCACAGCGGTATCGCCGCGACGTGAGGGGCCGGAACAGTCGCGGGAGAGGAGGTGGGTCCGGCGGCGGTTCGCGTTTCCGGGCGGGCCGCCCTGCACGAGAACAACATCTTCGGAACATCTCTGGGAGGACAGATGAAATACGTGGTTTCGTGGACGTATCGTTGGAACGGCTCCGCAGCGGAGAACGAGGCGAGTATCCAGCGTGCTCTGCAAGTGTTCGGAAGCTGGAAACCGGCCGACGGGGTGACCTATCACCAGATGGTCGGCAGGCTCGACGGCACCGGTGGATTCGCGGTGGTGGAGACCGACAACCCGATGGATCTTCTCGACGCTCCCGAGAAATTCGGCATGATCGCCGAGTACCAGATCCACCCGGTCGCCGAACTCGCCGATGTTGCGCAGGCGTTCCGACAAGGCGCGACATTCCGGGAGTCGATCGGGTAGCGCCGCGCCGCCCGCTGCCGGAGCCGCTGATGAACGACAGGCGACGACCTCGAAACCAGGAGGAAGTATGACCACAGTGCGTGACATCATGCATCCGGCAGTGGTGAGTATCGGCGTGCGGGACACCATGGCCACCGCCGCCGAGCAGATGCGGCAGCGCGATGTGGGCGCCCTGCCGATCTGCGACGGCGAGGGACGGCCGGTCGGGATCGTCACCGACCGGGACATCGTGGTGAACTGCGTGGCGCTCGGCCACAACCCGGCGACCTCCACCGCCGGGGAGTTCGCCCAGGCCGACGAATTGCATACGACGGCCGCCGATATCGACGTGGCCGACGCGCTGTCGATGATGGAGCGGTACCAGTTGCGGCGGCTCCCGGTGACCGAGGAAGGCCGCCTGATCGGGATCGTCACCGAGGCCGATATCGCGCGGCATCTGCCCGCGGCGACGACGGGCGAATTCGTCGGACAGGTCTGCGAGCAGAAGCTGCCGGTACCGGCGCAGCCCTCGGCGAGCTGACCGGCGTGTCCGCGCGCCGGGCCCGGTCGGATCTCAGTCCGCCGGGGCGACGGCATACAGGCGAAAAGTGCCGCGGAACCCCTTGAGTTCGGCTTCGCGCGCGGCGGCGACGGCGATATCCGGAGTGGCGGCCACGACGTCGCGGACCTCCTCGCTGATCAGGATCTCGCCGCCGTGCGCCTGACCGGCCACCCGGGCGGCCATGGCCACGTTCCGTCCGAAGAGGTCGTCGCCGCGCCGCACCGATCTGCCCATATGCATACCGATTCGCACGCGCACACCGCCCCCGGCTCTGGCGATGGTGCCGATCGCCGCCTGGACTTCCAGGCCGCATCGCACCGCCTGCTCGGCGTCGCCGAAGGCGATCATGAAACCGTCTCCCTGGCTCTTCACGATATGACCGCCGCGCGCGGCGACCGAGCGGCGGATCAGCCGATCGTGCCGGCCGAGCAGTGCGACCCAGGCCCGGTCGCCCAGCCGCTCGTTGAGCGCGGTCGACCCCTCGATATCGGAGAAGGCGATCACCACAGTGCCCTCGGCGGTCAACCGGGCCAGATCGGGCCGTTCGACCTGTGCCCAGCCGGCCAGGTCCTCGATCGAGCTGAGTACCGCGGCGCGAAAACCTTTCGCGCGGACGAGGCTCGCGGTCTGCCAGACGGTCTTCACGGCTTCGCGGCCGCCGTCCATCAACAGCCGGCGCGTGTCCGGCTTGCGTTGCAGTTCCGCCACCTCGCGGCGGCTGCGGACCAGCAACCGCCACAGTCCGACCAGGCCGGCGGCCTCCGCGACGACGGCCGCGGCGAGGAAGTATTCGATCACGGGGCGGATCCCTCCGGCGGGAGGTCGGCGCCGGCGGCCCGGCTCAACTACTGGGAGACCTCGGGCAGGTCCGCGTGGATCCGGCGGTCCATGGCGCGGGCCAGCAGCTCGTCGGCGACCAGGCGGACCGGCGGGCGGAGCTGGGCGAGGGCCTCGGCGAGCTGGTCGACCCGTTCGGGGGAGGGGTTCTCCAGCACCCGGCCGAGCAGGTGGGCCCGGAACTCCCGGACGAACGCGAAGGCCATCCGGTCGAAGGCCGCTTCCAGCTCCCAGCTCAGCGCGAGGATCGAGCGCAGCGGGATACCCGTGGCGACGAACGCGGTGGCGGCCTCGAGCAGCCTGCCGCTGGAGTAGACGAATCGGTCGTCCTCGATGCGCAGGTAGCCGAGCTCGACGGCTTCGGATATGGCCTCCGGGGTGGCCTGGTCGCCGAAGCGGATCAGCATCTGCTCGAGGTCGATGGTGACCTCGCCGTCGCCCCACGCTTCCGCGGCCGCCGATTCGAATCCGAGGAGTTCGGATACTCCGCCGCCGCGCTCGGCGCTGGTGAGCAGGTCGGCGATGCCTTCGAGGCTGTGGCCGCGCGCGAGCAGGTCGGCGATGAGCCGCAGTCGTTCGAGATGGGTGTTGTTGTAGTAGGCGTGGCGGCCTTGCCGCCGCGGGGCGTCGAGCAGGCCCCGCTCCTGGTAGTAGCGGATGGTCCGCACCGCCACACCGGCCGTTTCGGCCAGTTCCGCGACCCGGTATTCCTGTGTGGGCTGAGTCGTCATCGTCCTCCTGCGCACCGATCCGCCGACCGAATCATGGCCAACTCAACCACACTGTCTCAGTAGATGCTGATTCGAATCGATAGTCGGCTCGCATTTGTCGCTGCCGACCGGGGGAACAAGGCATGCGTTGTGGTGCGTCTCACCGTCGGTTACAGTTTTTGCTGATATGGACGTGTCCCCGGGCGCTCTGGGCGGCTCCGGGTACATGTCGGCAGAGGAGGTCTGGGTCGGTGCTGACGGGCAGCCCTTACGCAACTCGGGAACTGGAGATCGCCGGGATACCCGCGGTCGGGCATCTGCACCGTGGTCACCGATTGTCCCAGCAATTACTGGACCACCTGGCGCACGACCAGGGCGGGGCCGAACCGGCGGCGCTGATGCCGTGCGGGGTGGGGCGGCGTGACGCGGCCGAGGTGGTGGCCGGATGCCTGGACCTGGTGGCCGCGGCACTCCAGGACGGCGCCGTGGGAGAGGTGCCCGCGCGATTGCATCGCACGATCGAGGATTGGGCCGCGGCGGGTGTCGCGCTGGACGCGGTCCAGCACGCGATCCACCGCGGGTTCCGGTTCGTGCTGGATCTGCTGGCCGGGCGGGCACGCGCCGCCGACGGTCCGGCGATGGTGGTCGTCGGCCAACGTCTGGGCGAGGTGCTCGATCGCGTCATCACCACCTTCACCCGGGCCTACCTGCGTGAGTTCCGCGCCCATACCCTCGCGCGCTCCGCCGGTGCCGCGACGCTGACCGCCGCGCTGATCTCGGGGACGAACACCGCCGCGACGGCACGTGAGAACGGTTTCCGGGAGGTGACCGGCTACGCGGTGCTGGCACTGGACTTCACGGACGCGGCGGGCGGGACTGGCGACGGCAGGCACGGACCCGCGCTCGCGCTGCGCCGGGTGCGCGCCGCACTCGCCCGGGACGATATGCCGCTGGCACGGCTCAGCGAAACCGGGGGCACGATCCTGCTTCCCGGCCGGGCGGACGATGATCTCGCGGTCACCCGCTTGTTCGACCGGTTGCAGAGCGCGGTGCGCGGACCGCTGCTGGCCACGGTGGTCCACGCGCGGCACGACGAGGTGCCCGACGCGACGCGCCGCGCGCACGAGTTGCTCGATCTCGCCCAGCGGCTGCGCCGGCCCGCCCGGCTGTACCGGCTGGCCGACCTGGCCGTGGAATACCAGATCATCCGGCCCGGACCCGCGCGCACGCGCCTGGCCGGCGCCCTGGAACCGCTCCTGCCGCACGCCGACCTGCTGCACACCCTGACCACGTATCTGGACAACGATCGCGATCGCCGGCGCACCGCTCGTGCGCTGAGTATCCACGCCAACACCCTGGACTACCGGTTGCGCCGGATCGCCCGGTACACCGGTCTGGACCCCGCCAGCGCCCACGATCTGTGGCACCTCCGGGCCGCGCTCGTCGCCAGCGCCTACGAGACGGGTTCCGTCGCCGCCACGGAGACGGGGGCGGACCGCGAAAGGTCGCAGCGTACCGGCGACGACTCCGAGATCAGTCGCGTTCCCGGGCGGCGGATTCCGGGCATCGACCTCCATCCTCGGGTCCGCGTACCCGCACCGGCCCCCCGGCCGGTGACCGGGTCCGGTCGCGCACGGACCCGAGGATGCTCCGGGTCGCCAGGTGAGCGTCCGGGCCGCTTCGGCGCGCGCCGCGCGCCCGCATTCCCGGGGCGTATCGTCCGGGAGGCGGCGGGTGGCGGCCGGGTACGGGCTTGCCGCGTCGGGTCGGGCGGCGCTCTTCACCGGCTGCCGGCGAGTGTCGGAACCAGACGGGCCAGTCCGTCGGCCCCGTGGCCCGCCGCCAGGGCCCGCCGGAAGACCTCGCCCGTCGCGTCGAGCACGCCGGTGTCGATCCCGTGGCGCGCGACCACCTCGCGGAGTGTGGCGAATGCGGTGTAGGCCGAGGAAATCGATGTGTCGTGGCCAGGATAGTGTCCCGCCTCGACCTGGGCGGCGGTGTGCGCCGCCATATCGGGCAGCAGCCCGACCACGGCCGGGGTGAACCGGACGAGTTCGCTGCCTTTGACCCCTTCGGCCTCGGCGAGTGCGATGCCGAGGGACACCCCGAAGAGGGAGAGCCAGAACACCGATACCAGCGCGGCGTCGAAGGCGGCGGCGCGCCCATGGTCCGCGCCCAGGTAGGTGCCCTGTTCGGTGAGCGCGCGCAACACCGGTTCCGCTGTGCGGTAACCGCTTTCGGAGCCCGAGTACAGCAGTAGCGCGTCCGGGGTGCCGAGGCCCTGCGGCACCGCCATGACGGCGCCGTCCACGTACTCGGCACCGTGCCGGCCGGCCCACTCCGCCCGGCGTCGCGACTGCTCGGGAGTCGAGGAGGTGAGGTTCACCAGCACCCGCCCGCGCAGCCGTGGACCCGCCTCGCGCAATGCCGCGCCCACGGCGTCGTCGTCGAGCAGCGAGACGACGGCGAGGGGAGCGTTCTCGATCGCCGCGGCCGCCGACGCCGCACGGGTGGCGTCGAGTTCGACCAGCGCGTCGGCTTTCGCCCCGGTGCGATTCCACACCACCGTCGGATGCCCCGCGGCCAGAAAGGCCCGCGCGATCGCCGAACCCATGAGCCCCAGCCCCAGGACCGCGACGGGTGTTCGTGCTTCACCGGACATGCTGCCTCCTACTGTTTGAAGATTGTCCAACAATGATTGTTGTATGATTCTCAAACTGTCAAGTGGTGGAAGGAGACGCGTTCGTGCCCGCCGAGTTGTCGCACCCGGATACCGCCGACCTCGAGCTGGCGGCCGTCATGCACGCGCTGTCCGACCCGATCCGGCTCCAGCTGGTGGCCTGCCTGGCCGCCGACGAGGGCGAGAACTGCGGCGAACTCGGCCGGCACATCGAATTGCACAAGTCCACGCTCTCGCACCACTACCGGGTCCTCCGCGAAGCCGGCATCACCCGGACGACCGTCACCGGCCGCACCAGGGTGATGCGTCTGCGCTACGCGGATCTGCAGGCCCGTTTTCCGGGGTTGCTCGATGTGGTGTTCCGCGCCTTGGCCGATATCGTCGAGGACGACGCGAAGTGGACCGGTTCCCCCGAGGACCGCGCGAAACTGCTTACCGCGCTCGAACGGCCCGTGGCCTCGCGCTGATCGGGAACGTGCCGAAGGTCCGGCGCGGTCGGCGGGTATCCGGTTCGAGAGCGCGTAGCGGGCGTTTCAGGGGAGATGCATCAGCTGTCGCGCGAGGCCGAACAGACGGCTGCCGAGCTTGATGACGGGAAGCCCCAGCGGAATCAGGAGGATCGTCGCGCACAGCACCGCACCGAGAAGCCACACCACCGCCGCGAGCAATCCGACCACCGTGCCGAGCACGGCCGTGACGATTCCCAACACCAGATTGAGCAGACTCTGCATCGCTCGCATGACGACCTTCCTGTTTTCATTATGCGCCTCTTCCACTCGATGCGTTGCCGCCCATATCCCGACCGGCCGCTGGAAAGCCGCCGTATTCGGGTAACCGTCCTCTGCGCGGCCGATCGGGCGGGTGTTGGTGTCGCGGCGCGGCGACCCGCTGAGGCGGCTCGAGTCAGGCCGGTGCCCGTTCTCGCCGGTTCCCGATGCCGACGCGGAGTCCGGCAGACTGCACGCCATGAGGTACAGCGCCGGAGTTCTGCTGTTTCGTCGTGAGCCGGAGGCACACGTGCTGCTGGGGCATATGGGCGGGCCGCTGTGGGCGCGTAAGGATTCGGGGGCGTGGTCGATCCCCAAGGGTGAGTACGAGCCGGAGACCGAGGACGCTCGCGCCGCCGCGGGCCGCGAATTCGCCGAGGAATTGGGAGTGCCGGTGCCCGACGGCGAGTGGATCGCCCTGGGGGAGGTGAGTTACGGGAGCGGCCGGAGCAAGAAGCAGGTGACGGTCTGGGCGGTCGAAGGCGACCTCGACCCGGGTCTGGTGGTACCGGGGACATTCGATATGGAATGGCCGCCGCGGTCGGGCGAATACCGTACCTTTCCCGAGGTCGATCGGGCCGAATGGTTCGATCTGGCCACCGCCCACGACAAGCTGAGCGCCGGCCAGCGGCCGGTGCTGACCCGACTCGCCGACCGACTTCGTGAGGTCGGACCCGGGTGAGCAGCCGCCCGACGGCGGCAAAGCCCGGATCGACGAAACCGCCGATCCGCGGAACACCGCGTCTGTCACGCGGTCCGATGACCGACGGGGGATCGCCCGGTTCCACCCGGCCGGTGTGCGCTCTCGCCGGCCGTCGACTCAGGCGACCACGGCGAGCAGTGTCGTCGCCGATTCTGTCAGTTCCGGGTCGCCCCGCAAGGTAGAGCGCTGACGCGCCTCCTCGACAGTGATTCCGCGAGTCGCCAGCCGCCAGACCGCGTCCTGGTCCATGCGCACGACCGCGGCAGGCTCCTCGGCCTGCGCCGCCGTCAGATCCCAGCTCGTGCCGTCGGACACCACCGACCAGCAACCGCCCGCCGGACCGATGATCTCGAATCGCACCGCCGTCCCACCGGGCCGGACCCGGTCACGGAGGGCCCACGGCACCGCGTGCAGAAAAGTCACGAGCACCGGGCGCGTCAGCGCGACATCGTCGGCACCACGTCGGGACACCGCATCGCGGATCTGCTGCTGATGAACCCAGAACTCGGTGTACTCGCGGGCGATGTCGAGCCAGGCCGGACTGGTACCGGGCCCCGCCCACGACACATCGAGCCGTGCCGGCCCGGCGAGATCCACTGTCGCCGCCCAGACCCGATCCAGCTCGGGCCCCAGGTGGTCCAGCAGATCGAGGAGCACCCGGGGGCTGCACTGACGCATCGCACCCACGAACTCCCCGTTCACGCGCGCCAAGTAGTCCGGCAGGGTCTCGTCGTTGGCGAACACGGCCCCACCGTGGCCGTCCCGGCTGCCGGAGATCCGCCGCAGGTAGTCGTTGAGGATGTGCGCGGTCACGTCGGCCACACTCCAGCCGGGACACACCGTCGGCTTCGCCCAATCGGCCGGGTCCAACGACCGGAGCAGTACGAGCAGCGCCTGCCTTTCACGCCGGAACAGTGGGCGGGTATCGAGTGGGATCATGGTTGGGCAGTCAACCGGTCCCGGGATCACCGAGCCACCGAATTTCGAGTTGCCGGACTGAAGCGCTTCCGGTGTGGCTGCACGGAGGAAGAGCCGCCCGGACCGGGGCAGCCGGTGCCGACGCCGGGTGCCGGGCTGCCGCGCGGCCCGCCGGCGCTGTTGGGCGGAACGAAGGCTGTCGGCGGGGATGCGGCGTCCGGAATCCGCCAGCGGTGATGCGTCTGCGCGCGGAAAGCTGGGCGGCATGGATCTCGGTTTGCGGAATATGGTCGCGGTGGTTACCGGAGCATCGAAGGGCATCGGGCTCGCCACCGCCCGGACGCTGAAAGCGGAGGGTGCGTTGGTGGTCGCCGCGTCGCGTCGCCGCACCCCGGAGCTCGACGAACTGGTCGACGACCGCCTGGTTCACATCGCGGTCGATCTGGCGACACCGCGGGGGCCGGGTCAGGCGATCGCGGAAGCGGAGCGGGTTTTCGGTGGGCTGGACGTGGTCGTGAACAATGTCGGCGGCCCGCCGCCCGGCGCGGTGCTGCCGCGCTTCTCGTTCACCGAACTCACCGACGCGGACTGGGCCGCGATGCTGGATTTCAACCTCATGTCCACCGTACGGGCGGTACGCGCGGCTGTGCCCTTGCTGCTCGAGCGTGGTGGCGGCGCCATCGTCAACGTCACCTCGACCCACGCCCTGGTCGCCAGTGGAGTCAACGTCGATTACGGAGCGGCGAAAGCGGCGGTCGGCAACCTGACCCAGGCGCTGTCGGAGGAGTTCGGGCCGCGGGGCATCCGGGTCAATACGGTGGTGCCGGGGCCGGTGCGCACTCCGTGGTGGACCGATGAGGGCGGGGCCGCGGAGGTCTTCGCCGCGGCGATCGGCAGCGATCGCGAGACCGTGTTGAACCGGAGAGCGGCCGAGGAGATGCGTTTGACCACGGGTCGGCTCATCGACCCGCAGGAAGTCGCCGACGCGATCGTGCTGCTGTCCTCTCCCCGGTCGGCGAGTACCACAGGGTCGGCGGTCCTCGTCGACGCGGGTCTCTGCAAGACCGTCTGACCTGCGCCGGGTAGCACCGGCGCGGCCCCTCGGAGGCATGAGCCCCGCGCATCGCCTCCTGGGCATCGATATCCCGCCTCGACCGCGCCCGCGCACTCGGCCGACGGGTGCGGCGTGAGCGCGCTGACCGAGCGGGGACCGGCACCTCGTCGATCCGAACGGGCTGCCGATATCCGTGGTACGCGCCGCGCGGGCGATCATCGTCACCGGCGAAAGTGTCGGTCCTGCCTTGCAGAATCTGTCCCCGGAACCACCGGACAGAAGATTATGAGGTTGTACATGGCGCACGAGCACGACCGCACCGAGGCGTACAAGACCGAGGACCGGACCGGCACGACCGAGCGCGCCGAGGCCGGGCGCGCAGAGGTATCCGGTATGGGCGAAGCGGACCGTTCGGTCCCCGGCTGGTGTGCTTTCTTCACCCCCGACGAGTACGTCAGGTTCGCCCAGGAAGTGGACGAGGCCGCGGGGTGCTTCGGCGCCGACGGCCAGAACATCGCCGCCGGCCATGTCACCTTGGCCGCGGGCGCGCCGGAACCCGAACTACACGAATTCGACCTCACCGAGCTGGCCGGCCGATGCCGGGCGAGCGATATCGACGAGTGGCCGTCCCTGTGCTTCGTCGCGATCGACGAGTTCTCCACCGCGCAGCCCCAACGGGACTGGCTCACCTTGGCCTCCTTCGCGGAGGTCGAGGAGCTGCTGGAGCCGTGGCTCGCCGCGGAGCCCGAGCTGATGTTCGAGGCCGAGCCGGACGCCGCCGATCAGCCTTTCTCCACTCCGCTCGAAGACGGTCGCTATCTGCATCTTCTCGCCGCGGTGCCGGATTTCGACGATATGCCGGAGATCACGACATTCGTCCCGAACTCGGCTGTCCAGGCATGGGGCCTGTCCGCCGAGAAGCTCGTCCGGTGGGCGAGTCCGCACCTGTGAGCCCGCCCGGCGGCGTTCGTTTACCACCGTACCGGCGGTAAGCACGAAAGCCGCGAACGGCCCGGCTGTCGAACGGCGGCGGCGCGGAACGTGGTCCGGGGTCCACGATTCCGCGCCGCGTACCGGCCGCCGATGTCCACCAGGCCGGTGTCGCCTCCGGCGGCCGGCAGACGTGACTAGTGGGTGGCGGTCCGGCGGAGTTTGGCATTGACGAACTCGCCCATTCCCCAGCGGCCCAGCTCGCGACCGTAACCGGAACGGTTCACCCCGCCGAACGGCAGACCCGGCAGTGTCGTCCCGTGCTCGTTGATATAGGCCATCCCGACGTCGAGCCGATCGGCGACCTCGGCGGCTCGTGCGGTACCGGTGCTCCACACCGACCCGCTCAAGCCGAATTCGACATCGTTGGCCAGGCGTACCGCTTCGTCGGCCGTCGATACCCGGTAGACCATCGCGGCGGGGCCGAAGATCTCCTCCGAGTACGCGTCCATCTCCGGGGTGATACCGGTGAGAACGGCGGGGGCGAGGAAGGCGCCGTCGCCCGCCAACGGCTCGCCGCCGGTGTGCAGCGTCGCCCCCTGCCGCACGGCGGTGTTGATCTGGTCGGCGACGGTATCCCGCGCGGTGACCGAGGACAACGGCCCCACCTCGGTCTCCGGATCCGAGGGATCACCGACGACCGCGCGCTCGAACTCGGCCACCAGCCCCCGGACGAAGTCGTCGTAGAGGTCGTCCAGGACGATGAAGCGTTTCGGCGAATTGCACGCCTGACCGGCATTGGACAGACGCGCCCGGGCGGCGATCCGGACCGTCTCCGCCATATCGTCGGTGTCGAGCAGGATGAACGGATCGGAACCGCCTAGTTCGAGCACGGATTTCTTCAGATTCTTCGCCGCCTCGGTCGCGACCGCGGCCCCCGCCCGTTCGCTGCCGGTCAGCGATACTCCGCGGATCGCCGGATGCGCCAGCAGTTCGGCGATCTGAGCCGAACTCGCGTACACGTTGATATACGCGTTCTCGGGGACCGACGCCTCGTGCAGCAGATCGGCCATGAGTTTCGACGAAGCCGCGCAGATCGAGGCGTGCTTCAGGATGATCGAATTGCCCAGCAGCAGGTTCGGCGCGGCGAACCGCGCCACCTGGTAGTAGGGGTAGTTCCACGGCATCACACCGACGAGCGGCCCGATCGGCAAGGTCTGGACCACCGATTCCGCGGCGCCCTGGGGGTCGAGTCGCTCGGTGCTCAGCAGATCGGGGCCGTGCTCGGCATACCAGCGGTAGATATCGGCGGCGAGTTGTACTTCCCCGGCCGCCTCCTGCGCCGGTTTGCCCATTTCCTTCGTAATCGCCGCGGCCAGCTCGGTCGCGCGTTCCTCGTACAGGTCCGCGGTGCGCGAGAGCGCCCGGGCGCGGTCGGCCACCGGGGTATGGCGCCATTCTTCGAATCCCTCGGCCGCGCGCTCGGCGACGACGGAAATCTGGTCGTCGGGCAGGCCCGGGAATTCTTGTTCGGTAGTACCTGTGGTCGGGTTCGTCGTCACATAAGTACTCATGTCACGATGCTACGGATGCGTGCCCGACGCCACAGGACCGTCGAATTCGTTATTTCGAAACAATTCGTGACCTGCGCCGTCGCTATTCGCTCCGGCGCCCTCACCGGGCGCCGTCGGCCCGGCACGCTCGTCCGGCGCCACCCGCCGGACCGGCCGCACCGTCAGCGCGCCAGGAGCAGCCGTGACCATGGTATCGACACCGGCCACCCCGACTACCATCGACACCTCGGCCGTATCGGCGCCCTCGGCGCCGTCCGCCGGTCCGGTCCGGGAGGACGAGTGTAGAAATCGCCACGATTCCGTCCATTGATTTTCCGGCCTGGATTTCTCTGCGCAGGTGAGACGGCCATCGGGCTTTTACTCCCGCAATATGTAAGTTTCTGTTCAGCAATCCTGTAGCCGAACTGTGTTGGTTGCCACGATCCGGCCGGGCACGCTGGTATCCATGACCACGAAACTCCCTGCGACTGCCGGTGCGCGCCAGCGCGACTGTCGCCATTCGCGTTGTCGCTGTCGCGCCTGATTCCGCGGATTCTCCTCCGCACGGCGCAATTCGCTTGTCCCCTCAACTTTCTGGTTCGCGGCGTGCGCTGGGCGCCGAGGGCAATTTTTCGCCGTAAGGCCGAAAGGTGCCATATGTCATACGAACTCGCGCGACGCGGATTCCTGGGTCTGGGTGCCGCGCTGGCGGGCGCCGGCCTGCTGGCGGCGTGCGCCGGCCGCACCGCACCGGAGGCCGCGCGGGCGAGTTCGGTACCGCGGCCGGGCGGGACGATCACCTATCTCAACGAGAAGCTGATCGACGGTTATCAGCAGCAGAGCACTGGGTCGTGGCATGTGGCGCAGGTCTGGAACCAGATGGTCGAGCGCCTGTTCTACTACGATGCCGGAGGACGGTTCCGGCCGCATCTGGCCACCGGGTTCACGCAGAACGACGCGCGTACCGAGTTCGGGTTGACGATCCGGCAGGGCGTCACGTTCTCCAACGGCGAGCGGCTCGACGCGGCGGCGGTGGCGGCCAACCTCAACCTTCTGGGCAGGGGTGACAAAGGGCGCGGTATCCCGCGCGCCGCGTATTTCCCGACGAGCTACGCCGAGGCCGTGGCGGTCGGCGAGTACGAGGTGCGGGTACGGCTCACCGCGCCCTTCGGCGATTTCATCCAGAAGCTCGGAGCCTGGACGACCGTCGGCATCCTGGCTCCGGCGACCATCGAGGCGGGCCTGGACACGCAGTCCGATCTCGGCACCATCCACGGCACCGGCCCGTTCGTGGTCGAGTCGTGGGTGCCCGGCAAAGAGGTGGTGCTCCGGCGGCGCGAGGACTACGCGTGGCCGCGCGGCGACGCGTCGCACGACGGTCCGGCGTATCTCGAGCGGGTGACCGTACAGCAGGTGGTCGAGCCGTCGCTGCGATCGGGGTCCCTGCTCTCCGGGCAGGTCGACCTGATCCATTACGTACAACCGACCGAGGAGCCGTTCGTCACCGACGGGTACCGGCTGATCGCCCCGACCTTCTTCGGCAGCGTGTGGGGCCTGCAGCTGCGCCTGACGGCCCCGCACCTGGACGATATCCGCGTCCGCCGGGCCCTCACCCACGGGATCGACCGGCGCGACATCCTGGCGACGAACTATCCCAGCGGTGCCTGGACCGAGGCCAAGTCGACCTTCAACGAGATCGTCCCCGGCACACTCGATCTGCGCGACAGATTCGCCTACGACCCGGCCCTGGCCGAGCGCCTGCTGGACGAGGCCGGATGGACCGGTCGTGACCGCGACGGATACCGCACCAAGAACGGTGCGCAGCTGAGTTTCCTGATCTACCCCTCGGTCTTCATCACCACCTCCGAGGCGGATCTGCAGCTGATCGCCCAGCAGTGGCGCCGGATCGGGGTGCGGCTGCGAATCGAGGGCACCGATTTCTCGAACTACAGCACCGTGACGGCGCAGCCGGATGTGCCGCTGTACGAGAACCATTGGCTGGCCGGCAGCCAGACCGAGATGTGGCGGTGGTGGCACAGCTCGCAGGCGAACCAGTTCAAAACCCCCGGCGCCGAACTCGACGCCCTGCTGGACACCCTGATTCAGGCCGAATCCGAGCAGGCCCGCATCGAGGCGTCGAAAGCGGTGCAGGAATACGTCATCGACCACGCCTTCTACATCCCGGTGCACGAATTCCGCCAGACCTGGGGCGCCGCCGACCGCCTCCGTGATCTGCACGTCGACGGGCTGGGCCTGATCAGTTTCTACGACGCGTGGCTCGACACATGAGCGGCCGCGGAGCTTTCGGCCCAATTCCGGTCCGGATGGGAAGCAGTGAGGAATGAGGGAGTTGTCGCACTACACACGGTATGTCCTGGCCCGGATCGGCCAGGCCGTCGTGACGGTCCTACTCGTCTACGTCGTCGTATTCGTCATCGTGACGCTGCTGCCGGGTGACCCGGTCTCCGGCCGGCTGGGCAACCCCGAGTACGGCTACACGGAGGACGAGATCGCGCAGATGCTGGTCTATTTCAAGCTGGACCGGCCGGCGTGGGAGCAGCTCTGGGTCGCGCTCGAGCGTCTCGCGCACGGTGACCTGGGCCTGTCCTATGCCTCGAATCTGCCGGTCTCGACGCTGCTGTGGTCGGGTGTTCCCTCGACTCTGCAACTCGCGGGGACGGCGTTCGCTTTCGCGGTGATGCTGGCCTTCGCTCTCGCGGTCGGCGTGTTCTTCCTGCCGAGCCGGTTCGGTGGCGGCCTGCTGCGTGCTTTCCCGTCGCTGTTCCTGTCGGTGCCCAATTTCCTCATCGGCCTGGTCGTCATCGATGTGTTCTCCTTCCAGCTCGGGCTTTTCGTGCTCAGCGATTTCCGGAGCGCGGACGCACTGGTCTACCCTGCGGTCACGCTGGCGATCCCGGCGTCGGCACCCATCGCGCAGGTGCTCATCAGCGCGCTCGACAGCGCCCGCGCGGAGCAGTACGCCACGGTGGCGATCTCGAAGGGCATCGGCCGATTCGGACTGCTCTCGCGGCATCTGCTGCCCAACGCCGCGATACCCACCACCACCATCGCGGCGATCATCGTCGGCGACCTGCTCGGCGGATCCATCATCACCGAGGCGATCTTCGGTCGCACCGGTGTCGGCAGCGTCGTGGAGAAGGCGGTCGGTGAGCAGGACGTTCCGGTGCTGCAGGCCGCCGTGGTGCTGGCCGCGGCGCTGTTCCTCGCCATCAATCTCGTGGTCGACCTGGTCTATCCCGCCCTGGACCCACGGCTGCGACCGGCGGTGGCCGCGAGATGACCACCGCCGCGGACGCACGGAGAAGTATCGACGGAAGGCCGAAGAATATGGTGGCGATCTACACGACTCCGCTCGTCCGGCTGCGGCCGGCGTTATCGGAGCTGCGCTCTGTCTACACGATCGCGGCCGTCGGCGTGGTCGCGGTGATCATCGCCTGGGCGGTCGCGCCGGGCGCGTTCACCGACCAGGACCCCTACCTCGGGGTCACCGCCGACAACTTCCGGGCGCCCTCCTGGGATCACCTGTTCGGGACCGATCAGCTGGGCCGCGACATCCTGACCCGGGTCATCTACGGCACCCGATCGGCCGTGCTGACCGCACTGCTGGCCGTGGCCATCGGCCTGATCGCGGGCAGCGTCGTCGGGCTCGTCGCGGGATTCTTCGGGCGGACGGTCGACGCGATCCTCGGCCGGGTGATCGACGCCCTGCTGGCGATTCCCGGCTTCCTGCTGGCCGTCATCGTGGTGGTGTCGCTGGGCTTCGCGAGTGTCAACGCGGCCATCGCGGTCGGGATCTCGGCGGTGGCCGTGTTCGCCCGCTTGATCAGATCGGAGACCCTGCGGGTGCAGAACATCGCGTACATCGAGTCGGCACAGCTGATCGGCGGCGGGCGGGTGGTGGTGCTCTTCCGGCACGTCCTGCCGAATGTGTACCGGTCGGTGCTGGCGCTCGGACACATCGGCAAGCACCTCGGCAGGAACAGGTGAGATGACAGCAACAGATCTGCGGCTCGGGACCGAGCCGATTCCGGCTCCGGTGCCCCTGCTCGCCGTCCGTGACCTCGCGGTCGCCTACAGCGGGAAGCTGGAGACACCGACTGTCTCCGGAGTGTCGTTCGACGTGCGCGCCGGCAGCACGGTGGCGATCGTCGGCGAATCCGGGTCCGGGAAATCGACGGTGGTCAACGCGATTCTCCGGCTGCTGGACCACGGGGTCGCGGTCGGGGGTACCGCCGAGTTCCGGGGGCGCGATGTCCTGCGGCTGCGTGAACGCGAGGTTCGGCGCATCCGCGGCCGCGAGATCGGCTTCGTCCCGCAGGACCCGACCTCCTCGCTGAACCCGGTCCGCCGGATCGACCACCAGATCTTCGAGGCATTCCGCACCTCCGGCCGGCCCGAATACGCGCATCCGGGAGAGTTCCACGACCGGGCGGTCGAACTGCTGGACTCGGTGGGGATCGCACACCCCGGACGAGCCCTGCACTCGTACCCGCATCAGCTCTCCGGCGGCCAGCTCCAGCGGGTGCTGATCGGTATCGCGATCGCGCAGCGACCCGCCCTCGTCGTCGCCGACGAACCGACCTCCGCGCTCGATGTGACCATTCAGAAGACCATCCTCGACCTCATCGACCGGCTGAAGGCCGAGCACAGCCTGTCCGTACTGCTGATCACCCATGATCTGTCCCTCGCCGCCGAGCGCGCGGATCAGGTCGTCGTGCTGAACTCCGGCCGGATCGAGGAGACGGGGACGTCCGCGCAAGTCCTGCGTGACCCGAAATCGCAGTACGCGCGCGCACTCATCGGTGATATCCCGAGCCTCGACCCCGACCGCTTCGCCGATGCCAAGGCCCGCCGGGCGCAACCGGGCGGCGAGACGGCGTTGACGGTGTCCGGCATCCGCAAAACGTTCGAGGTCGGCAAGCACCGGACCGAAGCGCTCAAGGGTGTGTCCTTCGATATCCCGGCCGGCCGGACCCATGCTCTCGTCGGAGAATCGGGCTCGGGAAAGTCCACCCTCGCCCGGATCGTATTGCGGTTGCAGAAACCCGACGCCGGGCGGGTGGTGGTGGCCGGTCAGGACATCTCGCACCTGGGCCGGCGGCAACTCCGCACCGCGCGGCGCGACCTGCAACTGGTGTACCAGAATCCGTTTCATTCGCTGGACCCCACCTATTCGGTCGCCCAGTTGATCGGTGAGCCGCTGGTGCGCTACCGGGTAGGGTCGCGCTCACAGCGGCAGGCACGAGTGCGTGAGGTCCTGGGACTCGTCGGACTCGACGAGTCGTTGCTGACCCGTGGAATCCGCCGGCTCTCCGGCGGCCAGCGGCAGCGTGTGGCCATCGCGCGGGCACTGAGTCCGAGTCCGAAGGTGCTCGTCCTCGACGAGCCGACCTCGGCCCTCGATGTGACGGTGCAGGCCCAGATCCTGCAGGTGCTGGTCGACCTCCAGGTCGAACTGGGGGTGAGCTATCTGTTCATCTCCCACGATCTGAGCGTGGTGCGGCAGGTGGCCGACACCGTGACCGTGCTGCGGCGCGGCGAAGTGCAGGAGCACGGCGCCACCGAGGACGTGTTCTCGAATCCGGCCACCGAGTACACCGGGCGTTTGATCGATTCCATCCCGAAGCCGTTGGCACAGAGCGCTTTCCGCTGAAAGCTCGCAGCGGAGGAAACAGTGCGTGTCCGTCCCGGCCGCGCTCGACACCAAGGAGGCAAGTCATGACGGCTGTACCCGATTCCGCGTCGGTGCTGGACGTCGTTCCGGTCGCCGGTTACATCGGTGCCCAGATCACCGGCGTCGACCTGCGCGAGGACCTCGACGACGCGACCGTCGCCGAGATCCAGCGGGCACTGGACGAATACAAGGTCGTGTTCTTCCGCGACCAGGAGATCGGGCACGCGGAGCAGGTCGCGTTCGCCCGGCGCTTCGGCAAGGTCACCCCGGCGCATCCGCACGAGGAGAACCCGCCGGAGGGCTTCCCGGAGATCCTGCCCATCGACAGCCGCCGGTACGAGCAGAACCTCGGCCGCCAGCGGACGTCCTACGACCACAGCTGGCACACCGACGTCACGGCCCTGGTGAATCCGCCGGCCGCTTCGATCCTGCGGGCCGATATCCTGCCGCCCTACGGTGGTGACACCGCCTGGACCAACCTCGTCGTCGCCTACCGGAACCTGCCGAAGGAATTGCGCGACTTCGTCGACACGCTGGATATCAAGCATCGGTTCCAGGCCCGGGCGGCCGAGGGCAGCCAGCGGGACCGGAAGATCAAGGAGGCGAACCTCGTCACCTACCATCCGGCGGTCCGGGTTCATCCGCGCACCGGTGAGCGCGCCTTGTTCGTCAGCCCCGGGTTCACTCGCGGGGCGCGGGAGATCCGCGGTTTCACTCCCGAGCAGAGCGAACGACTGCTGAAGCTGCTGTGGGCCGAGGCGACCAAGACCGAGTACACGGTCCGTTTCCGCTGGGAGCCGGGCAGTATCGCGTTCTGGGACAACCGCGCCACCGCGCATCTGGCGATCGGGGACGCCGGCCACCTCGGCCACGATCGGGTGCTCTACCGGGTCACTCTCGAGGGCGAGGTGCCCAAGGGCGTCGACGGACGCGAGTCGGAGTCGGTCTCGGGGCAGCCCTTCTACGGCGCATGAGCCGAATCTCCGAATCACGGCCGACCTGATCCCGGGGTACCCCCGCGTCCGTCGCGGAGGAACTGACCGGCCGGGTGTACCGCGGGGCCGCGGACGGCTGCACGGTGTTCGTGGAGTCGCTGCCGCAGTGCGCCGAGCACATCGTGCCGCTGCTACCGGAGCGCGGCGTCCATCGGCGCGAGTACCGCGGCACCACCCTTCATGACGATTTCCGGCACCACACCGCGGACAAGAAGTGCCGGTGTGGGTCAGGCGCTCTCGCGGGCGACGATGCGGTACCCGACGTCCACCATGGCCGACTCGACAGCGGTGCCGGCGAGCCGGGTCAGCAACAGATCCGCGGCCCGGGTGCCGATGGCGTCGATATCCACGCTGACCGTGGTGAGGGCCGGATTGAGATGACGGGACATCTCGAAATCGCCGAATCCGGTGATGGCCAGCCGCTCCGGGACCGCGATACCGCGACGTTGCGCGGCGAGTACGGCCGCGACGGCGAAGACATCGGTGGCGAACAGGACCGCGGTCGCCTCCGGGAAGCGTTCGAGGGTGGTGTCGAGCAGCGCGACGCCGGTGTCCATGGAGATATCGCGATCGGGGAGTTCCACGATCCGGACGGGTTCCCCGGGGAGGAGTTCGCCGACCGCGCGGGTGAACCCGTCGCGGCGGCGCACCGCGCGGGCGTCTCCGGAGCTGATCGTGCCCGCGAAGACCAGCTTGCGGTGACCGCGGGCGACGAGGTGGCGCACCAGGTCGCCGGTGGCCGATTCGTTGGAGAAGCCGACGAGGGTGTCCAGGGGGTCGTCGATCCAATCCCAGGTCTCCACGACCGGCGCACCGTAGCTCCGCAGGAGCCGCAACGTTTCCGGGGTGTGCAGCGTACCGACGATGAAGAATCCGTCGGGGCGGCGCTGGATGAACCCGCGCACCAGGTCTTCTTCGCGTTCGGGGTGATAGTCGGTGTAGCCGACGATCAACTGGTACCCGGCGGGGCCCAGCCGGGTGGCGGCGGCGCGCAGGGTGTCGGAGAAGATCGAGGTGGAGATGACCGGCAGGATCGCGGCAATGGTGCGGCTGCGGTTGGAGGCCAGGCTGCTCGCGGCCAGATTCGGCAGGTAGCCGGTGTCGGCGACGGCACGTTCGACTCGTTGCCGCGTCTCCTCGGAGACCTGATCGGGGAAACTCAGTGCCCGGGAGACGGTTTGCGCGGAGACGCCGGCGGCGCGGCCGACATCCTGCATGGTGACCGACTTCGTGGACGATTTGGCGCGTACGCGCCGGCGCCGCTCCACTCCGGCCACGCCACCTCCCGAAACCTGTCTCTCGCCGTGTGCGGAGCATACCCGTCCGGGTGTGGCCGCTCGGGTGCGGCGCATTCACCGGCTCGTAGCCGTGCGGCTCCCAGCTCACCCGAAGTCCTTGCGTTACCGCTAACGTTACCGCTAACATTCGTGGCGCAGAACACTGTGTGACCACCCGTACAGTGGTCCCGAAGTAGGGAGAAGCAGGATGAATGTGCTGGACGGTATCCGGGTACTGGATCTGTCGATCGCCATGGCCGGACCGTTCGCCGCGCAGAAACTGGCTGATCTCGGAGCCGATGTGATCAAGGTCGAGCCGGTGAGCGGCGAATGGCAACGCCACGTCTCGGCCGGCGGAGCGCGGGGCAACGAGGTGAATGCCTCGTTCCTCTCGCTCAATCGCAATAAGCGTTCGCTATCGATGAACCTGAAGGATCCGGCAGGGCGTGAACTGCTGTACGAGCTGGTGCGCGGCGCGGATGTCTTCCTGCAGAACTACCGCCCGGGCGTCGCGGACCGGCTCGGCGTGGACTACGAGACCCTGCGGGCGCTCAAACCCGATCTGGTCTACGTCTCGATGTCGGGCTACGGAGCGACCGGTCCCTATGCCGACCGGCCCGGGCAGGATGTCCTGCTCCAGGCGATGAGCGGCGGGCTGGCGAGTGCGCGGCGCACCGGCGAAGCGCCGCGCCCGGCACCGTTCTTCCTGGCGGACGCCATCACCGCCTACTCGGCGTGCGAAGGCGCGCTGGCGGCACTGTTCCATCGGGAACGCACCGGCGAGGGCCAGCTCGTGGAGATCAATATGCTCGACTCGATCATCGCGGCCCAGATGCAGGAGATCAGCGTGGCCACCGTCGGCGGGGTCGCGCAGGAGCCCAGCGACCAGATCCACGCGCATTCCTATATCCGGGCGCCCTACGGTGTCTTTCCCACCTCGGACGGTCATCTCGCGCTCTCTTTCGCGGAGATGGACGCCCTGGCCGAGGTGTTCGGTGACGACCGGTTCCGGCGGTACGACGCCGAGCGGGACGGGTTCACCCATCGTGACGAGATCTCCGCGCTCGTCACCGAGAACCTCGCGGCGGACACCACCGCGCACTGGCTGGACGCGCTCGGCCGCGCCGGAGTGTGGGTGGGTCCGGTGTACGACTACACCCAACTGCAGGCGGACCCGCAGGTCCGCCACAACCGATCCTTCGTCGAATACGACCACCCCACCGAGGGCACCGTGGTGACCCCCGGTTTCGCGTTCCGGCTGCGCAACCAGACCCAGAAGGTCTACCGGCCGGCGCCGCTCAACGGCCAGCACACCCAGGAAGTTCTGCTGGAACTCGGCGTGAGCACCGAACGGATCGACGAGCTCGAATCCGCCGGCACCGTCCATCGCTACCGGTCGCCGGCCGTCTCCCGGATCTCCTGACCACGCATCACCGAAAGATCTCTCATGACTACAACCGCCCCACCGGTTCAGCAGGCGCGCCGCGCGGCCGCGGCCTCCGCGGTCGGCAGCCTCGTCGAGTGGTACGACTTCGCGCTCTACGGCGCGGCCGCGGCCCTGGTCTTCAACACCTATTTCTTCGTCGACGCCAGCCCCACCACGGGTCTGCTGGCCTCGTTCGCCACCTTCGCGGTGGGCTATTTCGCCCGTCCGTTCGGCGGTGTGGTGTTCGGGCATCTCGGCGACAAGATCGGCCGCAAACCGGTCATGATCGTGACGCTCGGCATCATGGGCGTCTCGACTGCCCTCATCGGTCTGTTGCCGAGCTATCACTCGATCGGCCTCGCCGCCCCGATTCTGCTGGTCCTGCTGCGCATCGTGCAGGGGCTCGGGGCCGGCGCGGAGTATGCCGGGGCGGTCGTGCTGTCGTCGGAGGCGGCGCCGCGCGGTCACCGTGGTTTCTATGCCTCGTGGTCGGGCGGGGGCGTCTGGCTCGGTTCGGCCCTGGGCCTGGGCACTTTCCAGGTCGTGCTGTGGCTGACCGGGGACGATTTCGATCGGTGGGGCTGGCGCATTCCGTTCCTGCTGAGCCTGGTCATGCTGGTGATCAGCCTGTACATCCGGCGCCGGGTCACCGAGACCGAGAGCTTCGAAAAGGCGAAGACCGACGAGACGAAGATCCCGCTGCTGGAACTGTTCCGCACGGCCAAGGGCCGCCTGGCCCTGAGCCTCGGCTCGAACTTCATGCTCTCCGGGTTCTCCTACATCCCGCAGGTCTGGGCGCTGAGCTACCTGACCAACGATATCGGCCTCGCGGCCATGGCCGGGCTCGGTATCAATGCGGTGGTCCTGGTGGCGGGTGCGGTGTTCATGCCGGTGTTCGGCCGGATAGGGGACCGGTTCGGCCGGCGCCGACTGTTCCTGTTCGGCGCCGCGTTCGGCATCGTCTGGGCGTTCCCGATGTTCGCCCTCATCGACACCCGCGTCCCCGCGCTGATCATCCTCGCCCTGGTCGTGTGTTTCGTCGGCGCGGTGGCCACCTGCTACGCGGCCCAGGCCGCGTTCCTGGCCGAGATGTTCCCGCCGGCCATGCGCTATTCGGGGGTGGCCTTCGCTCGCGAGGTGAGTGGCGCGCTGCTGGGAGGCACCACCCCGCTGATCGCCACCGCCATGTTCGCCGGCTTCGGGCACTGGTGGCCGGTGGCGGTGTGGATGGTGTGCATGGCGACCGTCGCGTTCATCTCCGTCTACCTGTCGAAGCGCTACCGCAGCGACGCCGACCAGAGCAGCGACGACCACTTCAACCATGTGACAGACCGCCCGAGCGGCACGGTGTTCCAAGGAGCGAACGTATGACCACCCCCGAATTCCGGGACCGGTATTTCGAGGAGTACGTACTGGGTGAGACGGCGAACGGGGGCACCCGCGTCATCGAAACCGCCGATATCGCCCGGTTCGCCGACCTCACCGGAGACCACCACCCGGCCCATACCGATCCCGGCTACGCCGAGCCGAAGTTCGGCAGCGTGATCGCCCACGGTGTACTCACCTTCGGGGTGGTCGTCGGGCTCACCGTCGAATACAACGGCCGCGCCGTCGCCTACGGCTACGACCGGATCCGTTTCCCCCGGCCGGTCCGGCCCGGCGACACCGTGCGGGCGACCGCCGAGGTCGTCGATCTCGCCGAACACCGCAACCCCGGGATCGGCCTGGTCACCAAGCAGTACACCGGCGTCAACCAGCGCGGTGACACGGTGCTGGCCTGCACACACGTACTCGCCGTCGACCGTATGCCGCACACCGAGGAGCCGAACGAATGACCGATATCGCGGAGGTCGAGAAGATCCTCGCCGCAGCGCATCTGGCCCGCCGTCCGGCCCGGCGCGCGGCGGCGGGCGAGCGCGCGGCCTGGCTGCGTTCGATCGCCCGGGGGCTCGACGCCGAGGCCGGCAACCTCGCCGACCTCGCCCACCGGGAGACCGCGCTGCCGCTGCCGCGACTGCGCAACGAACTGGTGCGCACCGCCTTCCAGGCCCGCCTCTTCGCCGACCGTCTCGAGCAGGGCACCCTGTTCGAGACGCGGGTGGATCCGGCCGACCCGGACTGGCCCATGGGCGCACGCCCCGACATCCGGCGCGGCTATGTGCCGATCGGCCCGGTGCTGGTCTTCGCGGCCAGTAACTTCCCGTTCGCCTTCTCCGTCGCCGGTGGCGATACCGTCAGTGCGCTGGCGGCGGGCTGCCCGGTCGTGGTCAAGGCCCACGAGGGTCATCCGGAACTGTCCCGGGTGACGGCCCGGCTGGTCACCGACCGGCTGCGCGACGCCGGCGCGCCCGAGGGACTCTTCGGCCTGATCGAAGGAAAACAGGCCGGGGTCGAGGCCATCGGGGACCGGCGGATCCGCGCGGTCGGCTTCACCGGCTCCGAGGCCGGGGGACGCGCGCTCTTCGACCTGGCGGTCTCGCGTCCGGATCCCATTCCGTTCTACGGCGAACTCGGCAGCACCAACCCGGTCCTGGTGACCCGCGCGGGGTGGGCTGCCCGCGCCGACGAGATCGTCACCGGATTCGCCGGTTCCGCCGCCCTCGGCTCCGGACAGTTCTGCACCAAGCCCGGCGTCGTACTGGTGCCGGACCTGGGCGGTTTCCTCGACCGGCTGACCCTGCCCGCCGTGGGCCCCATGCTCAACGCGCGGATCGCCGACGGATTCGGCGCGGCGCTCGCGGCGGTGGCGCGGCATCCGGAGGTCGAGACCGCGCGTACCGGGCCGGCCACGCCCGATGCGCCGAGCGCCGAGATACTCACCACCACCGCGCCCGCCGTGCTGGCCGATCCGGCGCTCGTCACCACCGAGATCTTCGGGCCGGCCGCGGTGCTCGTCGAATACGCCGACCCGGCGCAGGCCTTGGCGGTACTGGAACTCGTGGCGGGCACCCTCACCGCGACCGTCCAGGGCGCCGAGGAATCCGACGAGCAGGCCGCCGACGCCATGGATGTGCTCGCCGAACGCGCGGGCCGGATCATCTGGAACCAGTGGCCCACGGGGGTGACGGTGAGCGACGCCCAGCAGCACGGCGGCCCGTGGCCCGCCACCACCGCGCCCGTCTCGACCTCGGTCGGCACCGCGGCCGCGCTGCGGTTCGCGCGGCCGGTCGCCTACCAGAACCTGCCCGCCGCAACGCTGCCCGCGGAGTTGCGCCGATGACAGAGTGGGCGGGCCTCACCTGGGATCATCCGCGCGGCTATCGGGCGTTGCGGGCGGCGGCCGGGCACCCGGACGCCCCCGCCTGTGCGATCCGCTGGGACATCCAGGCGCTCGAGGGGTTCGAATCGGCGCCCATCGCGGAGACCGCGCAACGCTACGACCTGGTGGTCCTGGATCATCCGCACGTCGGGGAGGCGATCGAGACCGGCGCGCTGCAACCGCTCGAAGGGCTTTTCGCACCCGCCGAACTGGCCGCCTGGCGGGCCGCGAGCGTCGGGCCGTCGCTGCGGTCCTACGAGATGGCGGGCCGGCTGTGGGCGGTGCCGCTGGATGCCGCCACCCAGGTCTGCGTGCGCCGGGACGGCGGGATCCCGGTGCCCGACACCTGGTCGCAGGCCGTGGAACTGGCCGGGCAGGTGGAGTCGGCGGTCCCGACCTCCGGGCCGCATCTGTTCCTCACCCTGTGCGGCATAGCCGTGGCCCACGGAGCCCGTCCCGGAGACAACGACATATTCCTCGACGAGTCCGAATTCGACGAGGCGATCGATACACTGCGGCATTTCGTCGCGGACCGGCCCGCCACGGGTAGCGACAACCCCATCGCCCTGCTGGAGCGTATGGCCGCCGGAGACGGTCCGGACTTCTGCCCACACGTCTACGGCTATGTGAACTACACCCGTCGCCCGCGCCCCTTGTTCTTCGGAGACGCACCGCGGGGCCGGGCCGGGCGGCGCGGATCGGTCCTGGGCGGCACGGGTATCGCCTTCAGTAGCCGCTGCACCCCGGACGGCGCGCTGCTCGACCATGTGCGCTGGCTCATGTCCGCCGACGCTCAGCGCCGGTTCGTTCCCGCCGAAGAGGGACAGCCGGGGCTCGCCGCCGCCTGGGACGACGACGTCGCCAACGCCGGCAGCCGCGACTTCTACCGGGCGACCCGGGCGACCATCGAGGACGCCTGGGTCCGGCCCCGGCACGCGGGCGCCATCGCTTTCCAGAACGCGGGCGCCGCGGCAGTGCGGGCCTGCCTGTTCGACCACCGCGACATCGGCCGGCTCACCCGCGAGGTGAACGAGAGTTTCGAGCGCAGCCTCGGGCCGGCCCCGACCCCGAGGACCGTATCGTGACCATCGCCTGGCCGCCGGCCGCCGACACCCTGCTCCCGGCCGACCACGACCGCGCCGTTCTCGTCGGGCGGGTGATGTGCGCCGACGGCCCCTGCGTGGTCACGGTGCGCGAGGGCCGCCTGATCGATCTCACGGCGCGGGTGGCCACCGTGCGGGATCTGGCCGAATACGACGATCCCGCCGCGTTCGTCCGTGGCTGCGACGGCCCGGACCTCGGATCGCTCGCCGAAGCCGTCGCCCACACCCCGCCGGAATTCCGGCGGCCCGGGATCCCGTGGCTGCTCGGCCCGATCGACCTGCAACCGATCAAGGCCGCGGGTGTCACCTTCGTGGTCTCCCTGATGGAACGCGTCATCGAGGAACGCTGCCGCGGTGACGCCACCCTGGCCGACCGGGTGCGCGAGCAGATCACCGAACACGTCGGCACCGACCTGTCCGCGCTGACCCCGGGCTCCGCCGAAACCGCCCGGCTCAAGGAGCTATTGGTCGCCGAGGGCTGGTGGAGTCAGTACCTGGAGGTCGGGCTGGGCCCCGACGCCGAGATCTTCACCAAATCCGCGCCGATGGCCGGTGTCGGGACGGCCACCGATATCGGTGTTCATCCGCGTTCCACCTGGAACAACCCGGAACCCGAAGTGGTGCTGGTCATCTCGTCCGCCGGCCGGGCCGTCGGCGCCTGCCTCGGCAACGATGTCAACTTGCGCGATTTCGAGGGCCGATCGGCACTGTTGCTCACCGCGGCCAAGGACAACAACGCCTCCGCCGCCGTCGGGCCGTTCGTCCGGTTGTTCGACGAGACCTTCGATCTCGACACGGTGCGCAAGTTGACGGTGACGCTGCGGGTGCGGGGTGCCGACGGATTCACGCTGTGCGCCGAATCGTCCATGGCCGAGATCAGCCGCGACCCGGAGGACCTCATCCGGCAACTCATGGGCCGCCACCACCAGTATCCGGACGGCGTGGTGCTCTTCCTCGGCACCATGTTCGCCCCCGTTCAGGACCGTGCCGAACCGGGACTCGGATTCACCCATCACCTCGACGATCTGGTCGCCATCGGCACGCCGGCCCTGGGGAGCCTGATCAACCGGGTCCGCACCAGCGACGACTGCGAGCCATGGCGGTTCGGCACCGCCGACCTGTTCCGCAGTCTGGCCGCCCGGGGGCTGCTGTAGTACGCCGGCATCGAGCCCGGCCTACTCCTGGAGGGATTGCCGCGTACCGGGTCGAGACTGTCCCGGGCCGAGTCGGTCGGGGCGATGACATCCACAGCTGCCACGGTGTCGGTGAACCCCGGGGCCGAGCGATCGATGTGCTCTTCGGTCCACCACAGACCGCCGGCGATCACGGCGGCGAGGGATTCGGTGACCTCCGGGAGTCCGCCGGACGGGTATGTGGCGGTGATGTTCTGCCTTCGTGGTCTCCGTCCAGCAGGTCCTGCACCATATCGCCGAAGCGCAGCACCACCTGTTCGGAACGTGCGGCCGAGTGGGGGGCTTCGAAGATTCGCAGCGCGGCGGCGAGGCCCATCAGCGCACCGACTGCCAACTCGGACCTCAGCTCGGCGTCGTCGCCGCCGCCGAGCCGTTCGGCCAGTGCGTCGAAGTAGCCACTGGTGAACTTCTCTTGGATCGTCTCGGGATCGGGGGCGGTGAGTCGCAGCATGATCGCGCGTCCCAGCGGTTCCACCGCGTCGGCTCGCATGCGGTCGATGATGTTGCGGACCAGGGTCCGGCCGAGTTCTTCGTGCGGTATTCCGTCGAGTTCGAGTGGCTGTACCTCGGCGACCTCGTGGAAGAGTTTCTCCTTGCTTCCCACCGCTTTCATCACCATCGCGGGCGACAGCCCCGCGGCCAGCGCGATATCGCGGATGGTCACCTGTCGGTACCCACGCTCCGCGAACAGTTTCGACGCCGCGGCGAGCGCGGCATCTCTGGCTCGGGTCACCGCGCCGATACCGTGTCGGCGCGCACGTGGGCGGAGGGTCCGAGAAGTTCGATATCGAACCGACGGCCCGAGCCCCCGATTGTAATCGCGCGTGCGGTGGAGGAGGAACTCGTGAACGCGGTGATGATGTATCTCCCGTTCTGCGGAAGGGGCAGTTGGTAGTCTCCGATCGCACCGGTCCGGGTCGTTCCGACGGCTTCGCCCGTCTGCCGGGTGAGGACCACATGGGCACCGCTCACCGGCCCGCTCGCATCGACCACAGTGCCCGCCATCATCAAACGTTCCTTCAGCACGATCGCGTCGATTCTGCCACCGGTGTCGACGTCCACCAGACGGGAGTCCGGCGTCCACCCGTCGGCTGCGGTGACCAGCAGGTAGCGGCCGGGCCCGGGAAGGGCGACCGAGAAGTGGCCCGCGGAGTCCACCTGACTCCAATCCACGTGTTCCGCCGATGGTGTGAACACGGTGACGACCGCGTGGCCGATCGGGCGTTTCGACGGGTTGAGTACTCGTCCGCCGGCCACCGCCTCGTGCGCATGTTCGGATGTGTCGAGTTCCTCGTTGTTCTCGTCCGGCGTTTCCCGAAGCCTGGTCATGGCCAACGCGATGACCGCGGTGACGACGCAGGCACCAGCGGAAACCCAGAAAAGTACGGTGAAGGCCCGAAAGCTGGGAAAGACCTCGTCGGCGACCCGGATCGTGCTCATGGTGGCCACCGCGGCCATGACCGCGCTGGACAGGGCTGTGCCGATGTACCGCAGCAGGGTGTTCAGGCCGTTCGCGGACGCCGATTCGGTCAGCGGAACGGCGCGCATGATCAGCGTGGGAAGGGCGGCGTAGGTCATCGATGTCCCGGCGGCCACCAGCACCGAGCCGGCGACTATCTGCCAGAGATCGGCGCTGAGGAATACGCGACCCACATAAGAACCGGCCATGACGAGCGTTCCGGTGAGCAGGGTCGCCACGGGGCCGTATCGGCGGAGAATCTTCGCCGATACCGGTGCCATCGCGCCGAAGACCAGCGCGATCGGCGCCATCCACAGCCCGGTGTTCAAGATGTCGTATCCGAGTCCGTAACCCGAACTCACCGGCAGTTGCAGCAATTGGGTGGTGACGAGCATGTTCGCGAACATGGCGAAGCCCAGCAGCAGCGAGGCCACATTCGCCAGCAGGACCGCCGGGCGGGCGGCGATTCGCACATTGACAAGCGGATTCCGGACTCGGAGTTCGAGCGGCACCCAAGCCATCAACAGCGCTACGCCCGCGCCGACGAAGGCGAGGGTGATGCCCGAGGTCCAGCCCCAATGCGCCCCCTTGGACAACGCGAGCATCACTGCTGTCAGAGCGACCGATCCGATGATCGCGCCCCGGTAGTCGAATGTCCCGCCGGTTTTGACCGGAGACTCGCGGATCACCCGCCAGACAGCGGTGAGGACGACCATTCCCACCACTCCGGTGACCCAGAAGATGGCATGCCAGTCCAGATGCGCTGCGATCAGCCCGGACAGGGGGAGCCCCGCACCGGAACCGATCGCCAGGCTGGCACTCATCAGTGCGACACCGAGCGGCATGCGGTCGCGGGGCAACTCGTCCCGGAGAATCGCGATACCTACGGGTATGAGGGAAAGTCCGACACCCTGCAGCGCGCGAGCGATGATTATCGGAACGAGTTCGGTGCTGACAGCGCCGAGGACCGAGCCGAGCACCATGATGGCCAGGGCGACCATCATCATCCGCTTCTTCCCGAACATGTCGGCGAGCCTGGTGACGGTCGGAATCGAGACCGCGCCGAAGAGCAGCGTCGCGGTCACCAGCCACGACGCGTTGTCGGCTGTCGTGTTCAGCAGGCCGGGAAGGTCGGGCAGGAGGGGGAGGACAAGTGTTTGCTGGAGAGAGACGACGGTGCCGGTGAGCGCCAGGGTCGCCATGACAGCCCGGCTCCGTGCGCCTTCGGGTTTTGCGACGCGGTCCGGCGCGCTCACAGGAAACCTTTCGTTCGGGGTGAACATCTGTTCACCTCGACGAGTGAACCAGTGTTCACCACCCCGGGTCGAGTGCCGGGTGACGATTGTGAGAAACATCGCGAGGCCGGGGCCGGTGCTCGCCGGGTCGGAGAGTATTGCCCAGGGGCAGACCGCGCCCCAGGTTCCGCCACCTGCCGCACCGACGTCTACCGGGGCGCTGCCCGTATGTCCGGCGCAATCCGCACGAACGGGCGGTGGCCCGGGTGGATATGGTCCATGGAATGGGACTGCGGCGAAGGAGGTGACGGTGACATCGGCGGTGGCGGCACCGCGATGGTTCACGGAAGCGATCGCGGAGGCGCCCGAACATCGTGAGGTGGAGGTGGCCGGTGGTCGTGTCCACCTGCGTTGCTGGGGCCGGGCCGGCACGCCCGGTGTGGTTCTGGTGCACGGCGGATCGGCGCATTCGGGCTGGTGGGACCATATCGCGCCATTGCTCGCGACGGAATATCGCGTGGTGGCGCTCGATCTGTCCGGTCACGGAGACAGCACCGTGCGCTCCCGGTACCCACTCGACGGCTGGGCCGACGAGGTGATGGCCGCCGCCGAGGCGGGGGGTGTATCGGGCCGGCCGTACATCGTCGGCCACAGTATGGGCGGAGGGGTGACCGCCGCGGTCGGTGCTCGACATCGTGATTCCGTCGCGGGTCTGGTGATCATCGACTCGCCGATGTTCCGTGAGCCGCCGGAAGAGACCATCATCCGGCATCTCCGACGTAAGCCGAAGGCCTACCGCACCCAGGAAGAGATCTGTGGCCGGTTTCGTACCGAGCCGGCGCAGGCTACGGTGCTGCCCTACGTGGCCCGGCATGTGGCGGAGGAATCGGTACGCCGCACCGACGACGGATGGGTCTGGAAGTTCGATCCCGATATGTTCCGGAAGCGGCTCGAACAGGAGAGCATCGACATGCCCGGCCTACTCCGGACGGTGGATTCTCCCGCGCTGTATATCCGGTGCGAGCTCGGGTTGGTCGAGCGTGATACCGCATCGGCGATAGCAGGGTCCTTCAAGCGTCGGGCGACGGTCGTCGAATTGGCCGACGCCGGCCATCATCCGATGATGGATCAACCGCTTGCCCTCGTCGCGACGGTGCGTACGGCTCTCGCGCAGTGGGAGTCGATGTAATCCACTGGCACGGAGACCTGCCAGGAGCAGGCACCGGGAGTGGCCCTAGTCGAACGGCGACCCGTCGGCCGCGCAGTGGGCGTCCTCCGGCGGGAGGTCGCCGGTGAACAGATACTCCCGTTTGACCTTTTCGGTGCAGGTGCTGGGCACGTACATACTGCTGTGGCCCACTCCCTCGGTGACCACGACCCGGGCGCGGGCCAGTTGCGCGGCGCCGTCGTAGGCGCCCGCCAGCGGCGTGGCCGGATCGAACCTGTTGTTGAGCACCAGGATCGGCGCGGCGGTCGGCCGGTTCCAGGGCCCGGTGTACCGGTCGGCGGCGTGGCCGCGCCAGAACGCGCAGGTGATACTGCTGAACACCGCGACCCGCCCGAAGTACGGCACCCGCTGGTCCTCCGATATCGCGGCAAGACTGTAGATGCCGGGATCGGTCGGTACGGTGCTGTCGGTGCACTGGATCGCGCTGTAGGCCTCGGTGCGGTTGCTGATGGACGAGGCGCCGGCCGGCAACAGGCCGGGGAGGGCGGTGCCGGCGTCGAACAACCGCTGCAGCAGTGCGGCGAGGTCGGGGAAGGTGGACGGCTGCGACAGGCCGGCGGCCGCGTTGACGATCGTCGAATACGTCCACGCGCGGCCGTCCAGCTCGATGGGGGCGAGCCGGGCCCGTTCGATGAGTGCGATCCACTTCGGTTTCGGGTCGCCCGCGGCGAACGCGCAGCGCGGGCCGGCGTCCGAACACTGGCGCAGGAAAGCGTCGAAGGTGGCGGAGATGGCGTCGGCCACGTTCTGCCGGGTGTCCAGCGGCACCTGGGTGCCCTGCCCGTCGTGACCGTTGACATTGCCCTCGAAGTCCAGCGATCCGTCGAACACCATGGCCCGGACCCGGCCGGGGAACATATTCGCGTACACGGCGCCGACCTGGGTGCCGTAGGAGATGCCGTGGTAGGTGAGCAAGGGGTCGCCGACCGCGCGGCGCAATAGTTCGAGATCACGCGCGGTGTCGGCGGTCGAGGCGTGGTCGAGGATCGGCCCCGCCCGCTGGGCGCAGCGGTCGGCGAACCGGGCGGACCAGTCGTAGAAGGGCGGCTCCTCGGCGGGCGTCGCCGGCATCGCGGGCATCGCGGCGAGGAAGGCCGTTTGCTCGTCCTCCGTCGGAAAACACTGCACCGGGGCGCTGCGCGATACCGCGCGGGTGTCCCACGAGACCAGGTCGAACCGGGCCCGTAGTTCCTCGGAGAACAGCCACGGCCACCGAGCTCGTTCGCGCAGCCGGTCGACCCCGGAGGCCCCGGGCCCACCGAAGTGTACGAACAGGGTGCCGATGCGGTGGTCCGGATCGGTGGCGGGCAGTTGGATGACCGCCAGCTCGATCCGCTCGTCCCGCGGCCGGTTGTAGTCCAGCGGTACCTGGGCCGTCGCGCACCGGAATCCGTCCTGGCAGTCGGACCATTGCAGCGACGGAGTTTCCGCCGATTCGGCGAGGCGGTCGATGTAGGGGTCGATACCCTCATCGGCCCCGGCCGGCGCCGGCGCGCCGAGGAGGCCGGCGCCGACCACGAGTGCCAGCACGGCGCGCCGGACCCGGCGCACTGTGCCGGCTCCGAAAGGCGAATCCAATCCAGGGCCCTTCCCGGTACGGCGTCACGAACCGAACGATCCTGTCACACCGGCGAATTCCGCGCCGGACGGTGTCCCATGACGGCCGGGCGCGCCGGTTCGCGAGTCGCTGTCCGGGGCCGGTGGCCTGCCGTCCTGTCAGCTGTCCGCGCCACCGTGTCCGTCGGATCGGGCGGCTTCGTCGCGTCGTCCGGCGATCCCGTACAGCAGTAGGTCTTCCAGTGATGCGGCGAAACCGTCCAGATCGTCGATATCGCGGATACACATGGCGAACAGGGCCGCGCCCGCGATCGTGTCCAGCAGGGTGTTCGCATCCGGTACGGGGCCGGCGGCGGTGCGGCCCGCCGCCAGATAGTCCGACAGTTCCTGCCGGGTGGGCGTATCCAGTCGGGCCGAGAGTTTCTCGTACAGGTTCGGGTCCGCGCGCATATCGGACATGAGGCCGGGCATGGCCGCCCGGGCTTCGGCCGAACCGAACAACTGGATCGTCCCGCGGATCACCTTGCGCACCTCGGCGATGAGATCGGGGGCGACGTCCGCCGTGCCGACATCCGGGAACACGGCCTTGGCGATCAGGTGCGCCTTGGACGGCCAGCGCCGGTAGATCGCCGGCCGGCTGACACCCGCCCGGGTGGCGATCGCGTCGATGGATGTCGCGGGGTAACCCCGCTCGACCAGCAATTCGCGGGCGGCCTCCAGGACCGCCCGGTCCACGGCGGGGTCGCGGTGCGGGCCCAGACGATGACGTGCGGTCACGGAATCGGTCCTTGTTCACGGGAGCAGGAGTCGTTACAGTCTGTCACAACAAAGTCGTTACACGGTGTAACCGCTGTGTACTGGGAGGAGCAGGCGTGTCCGCTGACCCCGCCATCGCCGATCGGATCTATCGGCCGGTACCCCTGCTACAGGACCGAGTCGTCGTGATCTCCGGCGTCGGACCCGGTCTGGGGACCGCGCTCGCCGTGGAAGCCGCCGCCATGGGCGCCCATCTCGTGCTGGTGAGCCGCACCGAACGCAAACTCGAGCGGCTGGCCGACAAGATCCGGGCGGCCGGGACGACGGTGCTGCCGGTCCCGGCCGATATCACCGACGAGGAACAGCGGGCCGGTCTGGTCGCGCGGGTCCAGGCCGAATTCGGGCGGGTCGACTGCCTGATCAACAATGCCTTCGCCATACCGCCCATGGACCCGATCACCGGCATCGATCTCGCCGCGCTGCGTACCGCCAACGAGACGAACGTCTTCGCGCCGCTGCGTCTCTCGGCGCTGTTCGCGGACGCGCTCGCGGCGACCCGAGGTTCGATCATCATGCTCAATTCGTGCGTGTCCTACAGTTCGCAGCCCGAGTACTCCGGGTACAAACTGTCGAAAGGCGCACTGGCGCATCTGGCGTCGTCGCTGGCCACGGAACTGGGGCCGCGCGGCATCAGGGTCAACAGCGTCGCACCGTCGTATGTGTACGAGGACATCAACAAGGCGTATTTCGACTGGCTGGCCGCACAGGCCGGAGTGACCCACGACGATATCTACCGGGAGAAGGCCGCGCCCACGGACCTGTTGCGTCTCGCCGGGCCGGAAGAAGTCGCGCGCGCGACGCTTTTCCTCGCCAGCGATCTGGCCAGCGCGGTCACCGGGCAGATGCTGACCGTCGACTGCGGCGAATTCCATCGGTGAGCGGCTGAGGAGCAACTGTGACAGAGGACAGGAAGCGGATCGTGCTGTGGGGGACCGGCACCGTCGGATCGATGGTGCTGGCCGAGATCCTGCGCCACCCGCGCTTCGAACTGGCCGGGGTCGGGGTGAGCAATCCGGCGAAGGTCGGCCTCGACGCCGGCGACCTGTGTGGCGCGCCGAAAACCGGAGTGCCGGCCACGGATTCGATCTTCGAGCTCATCGCGCTGCGCCCCGACGCGGTGGTGCACTACGGGCCGACCGCCCAGTTCGCCGATGAGAACATCCGGGTGATCGAGGCGTTCCTGCGCGCCGGTATCGATGTGTGTTCCACCGCCATGACACCGTGGGTGTGGCCGGCGCTGGACAAGACCCCCCGCGCCTGGCGGGATCCGATCACCGAGGCCTGCCTGGCGGGCGGGGCCTCCTGTTTCACCACGGGAATCGATCCGGGGTTCGCCAACGATCTGTTCCCGATGACCCTCATGGGTCTGTGCGGTGAGGTGCGGTCGGTGCGGGCCTCGGAGCTGCTGGACTACACCGATTACGAGGGCGACTACGAAGTCGAGATGGGTATCGGGAAACCACCGGAATTCACCGCCCTGCTCGAACATCCCGATCTGCTGATCATGGCGTGGGGTCCGACCGTGCCGATGATCGCCGAGGCCGCGGGGATACAGCTGGACAGCATCACCACGACATGGGACAAGTGGGTCACCCCGGTGGATCGTCCGTCGGCGAAGGGCACCGTCCGGGCGGGCACGGTCGCGGCGATCCGGTTCAGTGTCAACGGGATCCACCGCGGCCGCGAGGTGATCACCCTCGAACACGTCAACCGGATCGGTCACGATGCCGCGCCGGACTGGCCGTCGGGCACCCGCGACGACGTCTACCGCGTGGATATCGTCGGCAGCCCGTCGATTTCGCAGGAAACGTCGTTCCGTTTCACCGACGGCTCGGGCCGCACCCCGGCGATCGCGGGCTGCCTGGCCACCGGTATGCGCGCCCTCAACGCCGTCCCGGCCGTCAACGACCTGCCGCCCGGCTGGGTCACGCCCCTCGATCTACCGCTGATCGCGGGCGCGGGCACGATCCGCTGAATCGGTCGGGACGGGTTCGGCCGACAGTGCCCGGACGCACACGGAGGTTCGTGCCGCGCGTTGCGGCCGGACCGCGTGGCCGCGGTACGAGG
This sequence comes from Nocardia sp. NPDC004568, assembly GCF_040609955.1. Taxonomy (NCBI): domain Bacteria; kingdom Bacillati; phylum Actinomycetota; class Actinomycetes; order Mycobacteriales; family Nocardiaceae; genus Nocardia; species Nocardia sp. NPDC004568. Next base: position 51,045 of record NZ_JBEXLL010000011.1, on the reverse strand, counting down.
TCGCCGGCTCCCTCCGGCCGGCCGGGTGAGTAGTCCGGCGACGGCCTCCGGGGCTTCGCGCATCGCATCGTGGCCGGTCGGGAGGTCGTGCACCCGCCAGCCCGGAGCGGCGCGGAGCCGGGCGCGGAGTTCGGTGAAGGGCGTGCGGTCTTCCCACCCGGCGCAGTACACGAACTCGCGGCGCGGCACCTGGTCGACGGCACCGGTGAGCCGGACCTTCTGCACGAACGAGGCGAGAGGGTGGGGTCGGCGGCGGGGATCACCGCCGACCGGCGGAAGTACGGCGTAGCCGGTGCTCGCCGCGCCGGCGAGGAACGCCTGCCGGTAGCGCTCGGTGGTCGACGAACAGCACGACTCGCCGTCACGGGGCACATACGCGTCGAGGTACACGAGTCGGGCGACCCGCCCCCGGGGACGGTCGGCGGCGGCGGAGACCACCATCCCGCCGTAGCTGTGCCCGACCAGTGTCGCGCCGGTGATATGGGCGCGATCGAGAGGGCGCACCACGTCGTCGGCGTGGGTGTCGAGGTTGGCGGTCGCCACCGTCGCTGCGCGTCCTGGTGGACGAACTCCGGGAAAAGCCGGAGCAGCCGCTGCACCTGCCGGCGCCACAGGACGACCGGTTGCAATCCCTCGCGCGGACCCTCGCCGAGAATCCGGCGGACAACACCTCGCTGACCGAACTCGGGAAGGCGGTGGGAGCCGGCTCCCGCACCCCCAGCCGCCTGCTGCGCAACGAACTCGGGATGACCTTCTCCGAGTGGCGCACCCGGCTGCGCATCTTTCACACGTTCGCGCCTTCACCGGCGGGGTACGACACCACCCGAACCGCCTACGCCTGTGGATGGTCCAATTCGAGCCTCTTCATCTTCATCGCCGCCTTCACCGACATAATCGGCACCACCCCCGGCCGCTACCGAGCCGGCCGCCGCGGCGCCGAGCGCGGATCCTGACTCCGGCGCGGCCGCGCTACGGTTCTCCTGCTTCGCATCGGCCCCGCCGCAGGCGGCCACGGTCCGGAGTCGTCGTCACCGGCGACGACGCCCCGCGGTCACGGGTGCTGCTGGTTCAGGAACCCGGTGACCGCGCTGTAGTAGTCGTACGGGCGTTGCTCCTGCACATGGTGCGAGGCCCGGCCGGGGTCCCAGCCACCCTCGTGATTCGCTCCCGCATCGCATTTGGGGCCGAAACGGGCCCGCAAGTCGCGGTAGATTCGGTGAGGGTCGGCTGTGAACTCCTCGGAGGAGAGAGGGATTTCCGATCGTCAAGTGGGCTTATGAGGTTGGCGCCCGTGATGGGTCAGCTATCGGTAATCGAATACGTCGAGATCGGCCAGGTCACGTGCTGGATGAATGCGATCGAGTCGGTCAACGCCCGCATCCGCAGAGCCGTCTGTGCCCGCGGCTGCTTCCCGAACGAGACCGCCGCGCTGAAGTGCGTCTACATGGCGTTGATGAGTCTCGACCCACGGGCAAGGGGGAAAACGGTGGACAATGCGCTGGAAGGCACCGCTGAACGCCTTCCGGGTGCCCTCGAAGGCATGCCATGACCCCCGCCAGCTGACAGTAATCGATGATCAAGAGCAGCCCTTGACCGGACAGTCCCTGCGCTCAGCTGATATCCGCCACAGCATCTTTCGGCCACCTCAACCACTGGCACCAGGCCGGAACAACGGTCTACACATTCATCGGTAATATACACATCGCTATTGATCGAGCCGTTGCACAACGGTACATTCAGGGTGCGATCTTCGCTGCTGAATAGAGGATGGGCCCATGCTGAAGCTATCCGACAACGAGCGTCTTACCAAGGTAGCCAAGGGAACTCCCATGGGAGAACTGATGCGCCGGTACTGGCACCCGATCGCGCCGATCGCAGAGCTAGACGGTAATCCATTGCGCACCAAAGAGGTCCGGCTGCTGGGCGAAGATCTGGTGCTGTTCCGCGACCGTGTCGGGAGGCTGGGACTCGTCGACCGGTTCTGCTCACATCGACGGGTGAACCTTGCTGCGGGCATGGTCGAAGAGGACGGCATTCGCTGTCCGTATCACGGATGGAAGTTCGCGGCGGACGGAGCGTGTATCGATCAACCCTTCGAGACAACCGTTCAAGGTGACGACCACTTCGCTCGTCGCTGCGGAATATCTGGGTATCCGGTGCGCGAACTGGCGGGCTTGGTATGGGCATATCTCGGCCCCGCACCCGCGCCGTTGCTGCCGCGATGGGCACCGCTGGTGTGGGACGAGACGGTACGCGATATCGCCATTGCCGAGCTGCCCTGCAATTGGCTGCAATGCCAGGAGAATTCGCTGGATCCCGTGCACACCGAGTGGCTGCACACCAACTATCCCAACTACATGCGCCAGGTGATCGGGATGGGCGAGCAGACACGGTTCGAAGGTCTCGGTCCCACGGCCGGCAGAAAACATCTGCGAATCCGCTTCTACGATTTCGAGTATGGTATGGCAAAGGCAAGGATGGTCGAGGGCGATACCGGAGACGAGGAGGACTGGACCGTTGGTCATCCGGTGCTTTTTCCGCACATTCTCGTCACCGGATGTCAATTCGCCTACACGATGCAGTACCGCGTGCCGATAGACGATACGCACACCAACCACATCTCGCTCTATGTTTTTCCGGCGGCACCGGGCACTGTGGCGCCACCACAACCGGCCGTTCCCTATCGCTATGTGCCGTTGAAGGATGAGTTCGGCAACTGGATAGTAGATTTCAGCTTCAACCAGGACTATATGGCGTGGGTGGAACAGGGAGCCATAGCGGCACGAGAACTAGAGAAGCTCGGACACTCCGATGTCGGGATCATCAGGTACCGCAAATTGCTACTGCGACAACTGCGACAGGTCGAACACGGGTTGGCGCCGATGAACGTCTTCCGGGACCCGGCGGTCAATGTCTGCATCGATTTCCCGCGTGAACGCATCAAACACGGCATGCTGACCCGCCCCATCTACAAACCGGGTCCGGGTGAGATCAGCGGAATCGCCGGCGATTACGGCTGGAGCTCGGACACTGCCCTGATCGAGGAAACCCTCGCCACCTGGGACACCATTCCCGAACATGCCCGGCCTGCTCGATCCGCGGAGACCGCGTCGAATGCTTGACGAACGACTCGCCATTGCGCTCGCCGCATGGCCCGCCGATCGCCCCGCCGTTGTCGACGAGGAACAGACACCACCGAGAGTGGTGACATTCGGTGAGCACCGGGCAATGATCGACCGGTACCGCGACGGACTCACCGACCTCGGAGTCGGCCGGGGACATCTGGTGCCGCTGCTCGCCCGACAGACTCCGGAATCCGTCGCGGTGATCTGTGCCCTCCTGCTCGAGGGCGCCGCATTCTGCTTTCTCAGCGAGCGGTTCGAACCCGCTGATCGCCGCGTGCTGATCGAACGGATGAACCCGGTTGGCCTGATCACCGACGACTATGGTGCCACGTTGCTGGACGACTCGGATCGGGATATGTTCCCGCTGATCCGACTGCACCCCGGTGGCCTCGATGCGCCTGTGAATGCGCCCGGCACCGGGTCCGCAGCGTTCGATGATATCGCCGAGGCACATTTCTCCTCCGGGTCGACCGGAGCACCGAAGGCTGTGCTCGGCACCCGGGACGGCCTCGAACACTTCGCCGATGTGCAGATCGCCGGCAGCGGCGTCACTGCAGTCGACCGGTTGCTGTGCATCGTCGGTTTTTCCAGCAACCTCGGGCTGGTGCAGATCTTTACTGCGCTGTTCAGCGGCGCCGCACTGCATCTGAGCCGGGCCAGGGGTAAAGAGCTCGGAGACGTGATCCGCCGATCCGGTATCACCGGTGTCGGCGGATCGACACCGATGTGGACGGCCGCATTGGCCGAGGGCTCGCCGGATGCACCGCTGTTCGGCGATGTGCCGACGCTGCGCTATATCTTCACCGGCGGACTGCACATGCCCCGATCGCGTCTTCGGCGATTGTTCACCCGGCTCGGTCCCGATGTCACCGTATACGAGATCTATGGGCAGGCAGAAGTACGGCAGATGACCCATTTCCCGATCAATGCACCCGAGCACCAGCACCGAATCGACAGCGTCGGACGCACGGTGGAGGGTTCGGTGCTGTTCGTGGCAATCGACGAGAACACGGTCGCACCCTCGGGCACGGTCGGCGAGATCGCGCACATCGGGCCGGGAATCATGCGCGGTTACCTCGGAGAACCAGCGCTCACTACGGCACAGTTACGCACTCACCGTGCCTTTCCGGGCCGGACAGTGGTCTACACCGGCGATCTCGGCTATCAGGACGACGACGGTTACATTTTTCTCACCGGCCGTGCTTCCCGGGTGATCACGCTCGACGACGGTACATGGTTGTGGCCGGACGATGTGGAAAGTGCACTCGCCGACGCCCACCCGGAGGTCGTCGACGCCGTCGCAGTCGGTCTCCGCATTGCCGATCGGCCCGTGGTAGCGGTCGCTGTAGTGGCGAGCGGTGGTGTTACTGCGGCGGACCTGCGCACAAGCCTGATTTCAGCGCTACCGGCGCCCACGGTACTCCACCACCTCGCACTCTGGGCGCAGCTCCCGACCACACCGAACGGCAAACCGGCTGTGGCACGTATCGCGACCATGCTAGCCGCCGAGATAGAGGGGCCCCGGTGATGGGACAACAGCCCGCCACCATCATCGACAAGATCTGGGCCCGGCACGTTGTGGCCGACCTCGGCGACGGCACCTGCCTCATATACATCGACCGCACCATGGTGCACGACCGCGGCGGTGGGCTGGTGCTGCGCGCAATGACCGACAGCGGCAATCGAGTAGCCCGACCTGAATCAGTTTTTGCCACCGTCGATCACGTCGTAGAGACGATCCCCGGTCGCACGGATCGGACATCGGTACCGGGCGGTGCAACATTCATCGGGGAACTGCGAGCGGGCACACGGCGGCACGGAGTGCGTCTGTTCGACGTCGACGATCCCGGCCAGGGCATCGTGCACGTGATATCACCCGAGACGGGCATCGCTCTGCCCGGAACTACTTTGTGCTGCAACGACAGTCACACTTGCACGGTCGGCGGAGTCGGCGCCCTCGGCTTCGGCGTCGGCACCACAGAGTTGGAGCAGTCGCTGGTTACCGGGTGCCTGCTGCTGGATCGGCCCCGCACAATGCTGATCGAGCTGACGGGATCCCTGCCCGTGGGAACCGGCGCCAAAGATATGCTGCTGTACCTGATCGGGGTCCTCGGTGCCGACAGCGCGCGGGGTTGCGCGGTGGAATTCGCCGGGAGCGTGGTGGCACGGATGTCCATCGAAGAACGTTTGACAGTCAGCAATATGGCCGTAGAACTCGGCGCGCGCACCGCCGTCGTCGCACCCGACGACAGTACGTTCGAGTTCCTGGCGGGCACGCCGTTCGCCCCCTCCGGCGCCGACTGGGACGTCGCGGTGCAGCAGTGGCGGGCACTCGAATCGGATCCAGGAGCGTCGTACGACGCGACGCAGTCGATTTCTTGCAATTCGGTGGAACCACAAGTGACTTGGGGAACCAGCCCAGCGCAAGTCGTGTCGATCATGGATTCGATTCCCGCGCCGACCGGCCCCCGCGGTGGTGCGGCCGAACGAGCGCTGCGCTACATGGGCCTCGCTCCGGGGCAGCCGATCGCCGGGATTCCGATCGACGTGGCATTCATCGGATCGTGCACGAACGGCAGATTATCCGATCTGCGCGCTGCTGCTGCGGTGCTGCGTGGGCGGACCGTAGCAAAGGGCGTACGGGCGATCTGCGTACCCGGATCGAAAGAGGTTCAGCAGCAAGCCGAACGTGAAGGTCTTGCCGATGTGTTCCGTGCCGCAGGTTTTTCCTGGCGCGAGCCGGGATGCTCGATGTGCTTTTATGCCGGCGGCGAGGGATTCGGCGGATTTCGAGTGGTGACCAGCACGAACCGAAATTTCGAACATCGGCAGGGGGCCGGCGCACGCTCTCACCTCGCTGCTCCCGCCACTGTCGCCGCCTCGGCGGTGGCCGGCGCCATCGCCGATCCTCGAGCACTACGATGACCGGCGCAACCTACACCGGAGTAGTCGCCCCGCTGCTGATCGACAATATCAACACCGATCTCATCATCCGTTCCTGCGATATTCCGCCCAACGCGAGCGACGACTTCGGCCGGCACCTGTTCGCCTGTTGGCGGAACAACTCCGAGATACCATTCGTGCTGGACCGCCCGGAGTACCAGTCGGCGCGGATACTGCTCACGGGCGCGAACTTCGGTTGCGGCAGCTCCCGGGAGGCCGCAGTCTGGGCGTTGCGGGACGCCGGCATCCAGGCGATCCTTGCGCCGAGTTTCGGCGCAATCTTCGCGAACAACTGCGTGCAGCATCACATCGTGCCGGTGGTGTTGCCACAGGAATTGATCAAGAAGATCGCTGCGCTGCTTTCGGCTACCCGACCGACACTCACTCTCACTGTCGAAGTGGTGCCGTCGACGGTGCGACTGCCGGACGGGCGTGCGTTCGACTTCCGGCTGACCGGCGTACACCGAGTTCTACTCACCACAGGTCGCAGCGGAATCGACTTGATCCGAAATCACCGCGCCGCCATAGCCGACTTCCAGGCCCATGACCGGCGACGCCGGCCCTGGCTCTATTCCAACGTTTGACCTTGCACGAGAGGACGTTTCCGTGGGCACACCCGACCGACCGAAACAAGCGGCATCCCGCGGCAGGCTCGTCATCTGGGAGGAATGCGCCCGGGACGGAGCGCAGGCCAAGATCATCATGACCGGCCGGGAAAGGGCGCTGATCGCACAGGAGACCGGCCGGATCCTGGGCTCTGCGGGGCCGAGTCAACTGATCTTCGCAGCCGGGTTCCCAGCGATCGGACCTGAAGAAGTACATGCCATGCAGGTGCTGGCCGATACCGTGGACACCTGCTCGCTTGCCTCCCATGGCAGAGCCACCCGTCATGATATCGATCTCGCGCTGAGGGCACTGCGTGGTGCAACGCACCCCCGGATCACATTTTGGATACCGGTGTCGGACGCGCTGTCGGCCGCACTGGGGATGTCGTCGCGCACGGTAGCGCTACAGCGTGGACTGGACTGCCTCGACTATGCCCTGTCCGCGGGCGGCGGCATCCCCGTCGACGTGGCATTGGCGGGTGCCGAACCCGACGATCCACAGTACAGCGCAGACGTGGTCGCCACGCTCACCGCCGCGGGCGCATCGATCGTAAAGCTCTGCGATAGCGTCGGCCGCTTCTATCCGCGACAGACCAGGAATTTCGTCGAGCGAGTCCTGAACGATCCGAGTATCGGGGACGCCGTTGTCGGCGTGCACCTTCACAACGATCTGGGCTTCGCGCTGGCCAACACCGTGGAGGCGGTAGCGAAAGGCGTGCGGGTCGTCGCGTCCTCGTGGATGGGACTCGGCGAGCGCAATGGGCTCGCCGCGACCGAGCAGTTGATCGTCGTGCTCTCCGGCGTCGTCTGCTCGCCGAAGAACGCATTGGGGGAACCGGTCGATCTGTGGGAGAAGCCACCCGACCTGCAACGTGTGGTGCCGACTGCCCATAGCGTCAGCCGCATCACCGGAGTTCCCCTGAAAGTCACCGACGCTATAGCGGGAACCGGCGTGAATTCGATCTCCACCGGCACGCCATTCCTGGACCGGACCGTATTCCAGCCTTTCGATCCGAAGACGGTGCTCGGCGTCGAGCCGCGGATCGAGGTTACCCAGCTCGCCAGCAAACGGGTGCTGCAGGCGGTGGCCGCCCAATACGATATCGTGCTCAGTGACGAAGAACTGGATGCGGCATTGCGCTGGGTCAAATCGGTTGCCTACCAGCGCAACAAGGCAATTATCGACCGGGAAGAGCTTTTCGCGTTCCTCGCCGGACGCAGCTCGGATGACGGCGGATCCGGGCGATGAGTGGCTTTTCTCCGGCCGAGAAACGGCCTTGGTTTCTTCCGCTCAACAACCCACCGGTCGTCCCGGCAGCTCGAGCGAGCCACATGCGCGACGACGATCCCGTCGTCGGAGTGCTCGTCGGTGATCACGCGCGTGCATATCCGTGGTGGATCCTCGCCAATTATCACCTGGTCAACGACACCTTTCTGACCTCGGAGGACCCGGGAGGTTACCTCTGGCCGGAGTCGATGACCGGGACCGGCGAACCCGGTTACCCGTGGTTTCCCATGATTCCCGTGGTGGTCAGCCTGTGCGAAGCATGCAGCGGGGCAGCGGCATTCGTACCGATACCCACAGACGAAGCGAAGCCGCTCACCTTCACACTGGTCGAGAAGACGACCAGCAGCTCCTACCGGGCACTGGGTACATTCACCATCGCCGATCTCGAAACTCAGAGTCGCTGGCACCCACTCACCGGCTACGCACACAGTGGTCCGTTCACCGGCGCACACCTGCAGCGGCTCCCGGCGTTCGTCGACCACTGGGGCGCCTGGGCACGGGACCATCCGTCGACGACGGTGGTACTGGCCGGCGATGAAATGCGCACCCGCCCACACGTCATCGCATTGCCGGGTGTTCTGGAACCCGCAGCCGCACACAGCAGCCTGCGTGAAGTACGCCTGCACCGGCCCGAACTCGTCGATCACCGGCTTCCGGCTGCGGAGCTGGTGCTCGGTGCGGGGGATGTAGACACCGGGGCCGCGGTGGCGGTGACGCTGGCGGCACTGCGCCGCCATGGCGGCGCAGTGCAGACCGAACTCGGCGGCCGCCCAATCTTGTTCAGCCTGAGCGGCGACTACCGCGGGGTGATTCTCGATCGAGATCTCGACGGGACCAGGCTGGAGTTCCGATCCCGCTCCGATGCGCTCGTCGACCGAGACGGCGGAATTTGGGATCGCCTCGGAACGTGTCGCAGTGGCCTACACGTGGGCCGTCAATTGACGCTTGTACCGGATGGTTACCTCTCCAAATGGGGCGAGTGGAGCCTGGCCCACCCGAATGCCGAGATCATCGGGTGATGCAAGCGAAACTCCGTGTTGTCCCCTCGAGATCAAAGCCATCACCCCGCGAGAGCGTCCTGCGGCGACAACGCCTCACCACCACCGAAGACCTGATCACCAGCACCCAGGCCCTTCTCTTCCGCCCGGCGGCAGGTGGTTGTTGACCGGTTCCCCAACGACGATGGCGTGTGCCTGGCCGAGGCGGGCCTTCTGGAGCGTCCCTCGGACTTCTACACGCTGACCACCGCGCGGCCGCTCGGGTTCGACTGCATCGGCGAGACCTCGGCCGCACGCACGACCGAATCGGTCATGCGAGGGTCTGGCTGGTTCGTCGAACCGCGGGAGGGTTCGAGTATCGACGAACAGCGTTTTCCCGGGCACGGTCGCGGGTCCGGTGAGTGAACCCGGACAGCGCCGGCCGCCGCCGCGGAGCCGTGAGCTCAGAGGTTCCAGTGGTAGCGGCTGGTGGGTACCAGGTCCAGCCCGGTGTGTGCGCCGAAGCGGGCTACGCTGGCCATCAGTTCGGTGATCCGGCGGTCGAGTTCGGCCTTGTCCCCACCGCTGCCGTAGAACGCGTGCGGGTCGGTCATCGCCGCCATGGGGAAATGTTCCTCGACGACGGCCGCGATCTCCGGTGCCGACGGGGTGAGCTTTTCTTCGACGGCGTTCTGGATATAGGCCACGGTGTTCTGGGTGCGGATCGCGATCGGGGTGTGGTGGACCAGCCAGTACCGCAGGTATTCCGCCCGTGGCATCGACTCGGGCCGGCGGAGCAGCGCCATATTGGCCAGGGCGTCGCTGCGGGTGCCGTCGGGCACCGGCAGTGGGTCCAGGCGCACGTACTCGCGGACCCGATAGGCGTCCGGGGCGGATTCCTCCGCGGCCTCGGACACCACATCGAGAACGGCGGCGGGGTCGCCGTCGGTCCACACCGAGACCAGCGCGGTGATCGGTGCGGCGGGACCGAAGCGCATCGGCGCGGGTGCCACATCGGTGTCGTCGAGGTTCAGCGCGACGGCGGTCGCCCCGGCGGTGGCCAGGGCATTCCGGACTTCCGGCGCGGCGAGCCGGGTATCGAGGCCGGTGCCGTGCAGCGCGATGATCAGTTTTGCCATCGCGAAAAACTAGCACGTGTTCTACTTCACCCGACCGATCAGCAGAAAGGCCGATTATGCGGTTCACCTACGCCGAGACCATGACCGACCCGTCCTACTACATCCCTCTGGCGCAGGCCGCCGAGGCGGCCGGGTACACCTCGATGGTGCTGGCCGACAGCATCGCCTATCCGCGCGACTCCGACGCCACCTACCCCTACACCCCGGACGGCAGCCGGGAATTCCTGGAGGACAAGCCGTTCGTCGAGACCTTCGTGCTCGCCGCCGCCCTGGCCGCGGCCACCACCACCCTGCGGTTCACCCCGTTCGTCCTGAAGCTGCCGATCCGCCCGCCGGTACTGGTGGCCAAACAGGCGGCCTCGGTGGCGGCCTTGAGCGGCAACCGGCTCGGACTGGGTGTCGGGATCAGTCCATGGCCCGACGATTTCGAGATCTTCGATGTGCCCTTCGACAAGCGCGGCAAGCGGATGGACGAATGTCTCGAGATCGTCCGCGGCCTCACCGGCGGCGGGTATTTCGAATTCCACGGTGAGTTCTACGATCTGCCGCCGATCAAGATCGCGCCGGTGCCCACCGAACCGATTCCGTTGCTCATCGGCGGGCACAGCCGTCCCGCGCTGCGCCGGGCCGCCCGGCACGGGGACGGCTGGATGCACGCCGGCGGCGATCCGGCGGAACTGGACCGGCTGCTCGCCGAACTCGACGCCTTGCGCGCGGAATACGGGACACGCGACGATTTCGAGGTGCACGTCATCTCGCTGGACGGTTTCACCGTGGACGGCGTGAAACGCCTGGAGGACAAGGGTGTCACCGATGTGATCGTCGGCTTCCGCAATCCCTACACCCGCGAGCAGGACACCGAGAGCCTGGACACCAAGATCGCGAATCTGTCCCGGTTCGCCGAGCAGGTCGTCGCCCGTACCGCCTGAGCGCATCCGGGCCATGCCGAGCGAGCCGATCGCCGACCACGACCGGGCCGGTGTCTGCTGTCGGTGGATCGTCGATCGGTCGCCCGGTGCTCGACCGCCCGGCGGCCCCGGCCCGGTCCGAGAGCGCGAAGGAGTGCCCGGCCCCGGCCTGGCACCGCACCCTTCGATCCTCGACTCGCACTCCTCGGCGCACGACTGTTCGACGGCTACGGGGACGAGCCGCCCGGGGTCCGGTTCACGACGCGAGACCGGAATCCCGGATGGCCTCGGCCAGCGGTTCCAGGACCGCCGGATCGTGCGGCGGCGGCAGGTAGACGATCGCGAGATCCAGTCCTTCTTCGCCGAGCGCGGCCGCCCAGTCGATCAACTCTCCGTACCCGAGCTCGGGGTCGAGCCGTCGCTGGGCCGAGAGCAGGATCTCCTTCGGGTCGCGGCCGATATCGGCACAGTGCGCCGCCAGGACATCGCGTTTGCGCGCGAATTCCGCGGTGGTGCCGTTGACGAAATTCCAGTGCTGGGCGTAGCGGGCGGTGATCCGGAGCGTGCGTTTTTCTCCGTTGCCGCCGATGCAGATCGGCGGATGCGGCCGCTGCGGACCCTTGGGTTCGTTGCGGGCGCCCGTCAGCCGATAGAACTTGCCGTCGAAATCGGTGGTCTCCCGGCTCAACAGCCCGATGAGTACCTGGCAGGCCTCCTCGAACCGGTCCATGCGCTCGGTGATCGTGCCGAGCGGGATGCCGTAGGCGCCGGACTCCTCCTCGTTCCAGCCGGCGCCGATCCCGAGCTCGAGCTGGCCGCCGGAGATGATGTCGAGCGAGGCGGCCATATTGGCGAGTACGGCCGGATGCCGGTAGTGCACGCCGGTCACCATGGTGCCGAGCCGCAACCGTTCGGTGGCCTGCGCCAGTGCTGTCAGGGTGGTCCAGCCCTCGAGGCACGGCCCGGTGGAATCGGAGAAGATCGGATAGAAGTGGTCGAAGGTCCATCCGGATTCGTAGATCTCGATATCGTCGGCGGCCCGCCAGACGGCCAGCATATCGGCCCAGGTCGTGTCCTGCGGTGAGGTCTTGAACGCGAATCGCATGAGCACAGGCTAGAAGTTGGAGCGCACTCCAGGTCAAGCCGAATCGCGGCGATGCGCCGGGTGAAACGACGGCGAGATCAGGACTACGGCGCGCCCCTGGGCGTGCGCGAGGAGAAACCCCGTGTAGGCGGGTCCGTAGTCCTCGCGCCACACGCGCGGCCGTTGCCCGGCGGGACGGGGCGTGGCCCCGCGGCCGAGCACAGCGTCACCGCCCCGGCAGGCGAGCTGCGCCGACAGTACGGGCGCCGACACCGATTCCGGCAGGTGGGGAAGTGCTCGGTCGCGGTCGATCGGGGCCGGACGGCGCGGGAACACGGGGTCGCAGATCACCGGGGTTCCAACGTGACCGGACCGCGGTCGCCTCGTCGAGGCGACCGCGGCGGCACCGGAATACTGTGGCGGTCGGGCCGACCCGTCCGGCCGGGTAGGGTCGGCGCGCTGCCGGGCCGGAATCAATGGGCGGCCAGGACCCGTTCCTCGGCGGAATCAGTGGCGGCGCCGTCGAGGCGTTCGGTGAGCTTCTCACCCTCGATATCGAAGGCGGGTACCAGCGGTGCCAGCCACTTCGGCATCCACCAGATTCGCTCGCCCACGATCGACATGACCGCCGGCACGATGAGCATGCGCACCAGGAAGGCATCGGCCAGCACACCGACCGCGAGCGCGAAACCGATGGTCTTCAGGATGACATCGTCGGTGAGCGCGAACCCGGCGAAGACGCCGACCATGATGATCGCGGCGGCGACCACCACGCGGGCACTGTGGGTGAACCCCTCGAGCACGGCGCGGCGGGCCGGTGCTCCGTGCACGTAGGCCTCGCGCATCCGGCTCACGAGGAATACCTCGTAGTCCATGGCGAGACCGAACAGGATGCCGGTCAACAGGATCGGCAGGATGAACAGCACCGGGCCGGTGCTGTCGAGGCCGATGAGCCGGTTCAGCCAGCCCCACTGGAAGACCGCGACGGTGGCGCCGAGCGAGACGCCGACCGAGAGCAGGAAGCCCAGCGCCGCCTTGATCGGCACCCAGATCGAGCGGAACACCGCGATCAACAGGAAGATCGCCAGCCCCACCACCACGGCGAGATAGATCGGGAACACCCGGGTCAGTTTGTCGGCGATATCGACCCCGACCGCGGTCTGACCGGTGACCAGCGCGCGGGCGCCGGTCTCGGCGGGCAGGTCGGCGACGCCGGCGCGGATCTCGGCGACCAGATCCTTGGTGGCCTGATCCGAGGGGCCGGAGGCGGGCACCACCGTGAGGGTGGCGAACCGGACCGTCGCGAGTTGCTGGGTGAAGACCTGGTGGGCTTGCGGGTCGGCACTGGTGACCGCCGGGACCACGGCGGCGATATCCGAGCCCGCCCGCGCGGCCAGCGCCTGGAGACGATCGGTGGCCGTCCGCACGGCCGCGACCGGGTCGGGGGAGTTCGCCGTATCGACGACCACGACCAGCGGACCGTTGGCGCCGGCGCCGAAATTGTCGGCGATCAGGTCGTAGGCCACTCGGGCGTCGCTGCCGGCGGGCTTGCTGGAGTCGTCGGGCAGCGCCAGCTGCATGGACGCCATGGGGAGGGCGGCCACGGCCGCGAGGGCGATACCGCCGGCCAGCGCGGGCCATTTACGCCGGGAGATCCCCTCCACCCAGCGGCGGCCGTGGGTGCGGAATTCCCCGTCGCCGGTTTCCTTCGCCAGGTACCGGGGACGGCCGCGCATGACCTTGTCGCCGGCGAACCCGAGGATGGCCGGTAGCAGGGTGAGTGAGATGAGCACGGCGATCGCGACGGTGAACGCGCCGCCCAGACCCATCTGGGTGAGGAATCCGATATTGCACACGGCCAAGCCGGCCAGAGCGATGACGACGGTCAGGCCGGCGAAGACCACCGCGGACCCGGCGGTGCCGACCGCGCGGCCGGCGGCCTCCTCCAGCGAGCGGCCCGCGCGGACCTCGCTCTGGTACCTGGACATGATGAACAGTGCGTAGTCGATGCCGACCGCCAGTCCGAGCATGGTGCCCAGTGCCGGGGTCACCGAGCTGAGCTCGACGAACCCGGTCAGTGTGGTGATGGCGAGCATTCCGATGCCGACCCCGACGAGCGCGGTCAGCAGTGGCATACCCGCGGCCACCAGCGATCCGAAGGTGATCGCGAGCACCACCAGCGCGACCGCGACACCGATCACCTCGGCCAGGGGCATCTCGAACTCGGTGAGCGCGTCACCGCCGACGGCGACGTGCAGGCCCGCGTTCTGCGCGTGCTGCGCGGCGTCCTCGAGCGCGGTCCGGTCGGATTCGAGGAGTTCGTTGGATGTCTTGCTGTAGGCGACCGCGGCATACCCGACCCGGCCGTCCTCGGAGAGGGTGTCCCCGGTGACCGGATCCGTCGCCGATTGCACGTTCTCGGTGGTCAGGCCGCGCAGAGCCGCGGTGATCGCCGCGCGGTAGGAGGGTTCGGTCAGCGACCGGCCGGCGGGCGCCTCGAACACCACTCGCGCGGTCGCGCCGTCGGGTTTCGCCTGCGGGCTGCGTTCCTCGATGAGCTCGAACGCCTGCGTGGACTCGATCCCGGGCAGCTCGAACTTCTCGCTCGTCTTCCCCGACAAGGTCGCCGCCCCGACCGCGAGGACGGCCAGCAGCGCCACCCAGACGGCCGCGACCACCCTGCGGTGGATGAACGACCACCGGCCGAGCCGGAACAACTGCCACGCCATGCGTGCTCCTCCAAATGATTATGTGGACCATGTGGTCCGGTTATGCTCTAGGGTAGGAGCAACCGGACCCGAGGGTCCACTTCAGGGAGGCTGATGTGGAGCAACTCACCTCGACCCCCGTGACGAGACGTGGGTCTCCCTTCGAATGTGCGCATCCGGCCGGCGCGCAGGCGGCACGATGACCACCATGCCGACTTCCGGGCGGGATACGACGAACTCCGATGCCGAGACCTGGGCGGGGCGCCGGGCCGATGCCCGGCAGAACCACGAACGCGTGCTGAACGCCGCGATAGAAGTGTTCACCGAGCACGGCATCGGGGCCACCATCCCGCAGGTCGCTGCCCGCGCCGGCGTGGGTAAGGCGACCGTCTACCGCAGCTACCCGACCAAATCCGACCTGGTGCGCGCCCTGGCGCGAATGCACCTCGACTGGTTCCACCAGCTCGCCACCGACGCGGCCGAGGCGGCGCGCACCGATGCCTACCGCGCGCTCGAGGCACTGCTGGAAAAGGTCAACACCCGGCTGGCCGAGGACCGGCTGATGATCGAGGTCCTCAGCGGGGTCGAAGGCTTCGGCGACGAACGTCTGGAACGCCGGCTGGAGCAGATCCTCGCGCTGGGACGTGCGCAGGGGAGCCTGCGCGCGGACGCCGCCGGAATGGATGTCCAGGTCTTGGTCTCCGGTGCGGCGCGTGCCCTGATCGATCTCGGTATCCGGGATCCCGAGATCTGGCGTCGCTATGCCCGGCTCGCGTTGGCCGCACTGCGTGCCGAGCCACCCGCGGCCGATTCCCGCCCGCGCGAACCCCGGCCGTGAACAGCGGTCCGGCCTGCCCGGTCGGATGTCGGCGGCGGGCGGTGGGCGCGCCTCCGCCCGCCGCGACCCGTACCGGCTCGGCAGTCGTCGTACCAGCATCCCGAGCGGCACCACCTCCAGCGCGCACCGCGCGGGCGGCGGTGCGATGGACGCGGACCGATGGCTCATCGGTCGCGTGCCTCGCGCAGACCCTGGATGTCGATCCGGGTCATGGCGTGTAGCGCGGTGACGACGCGGCCGTCCGCGTCCTGTCGCCGGTCCAGGATCGCCGAACCGGCGACCACGCGGGTGTAGAGTTCGGCGGCCTCCTCGGCGTGGCCGTCGAACCACAGGAATGTGCTCGCTTTTGATCTTTCTCCTTCGTGCCGGGTTTCTCAGTGAGGGGCCGGGATGCGGTGGTCGTCGAGTTCGACCGTGTGGGCCACCTTCTCCATGCCACGGCCGATCAGTTGCCTCGGCAGGTACCGGAGGGTGCGGATCGTCTGGTTTCGCAGCCAGAGCCGGCGACGCGAGTCCGGCATGAGGCCGCCGTCGCCGGAGTTGCGCGCGAATTCCTGGGCGCGGTCCACGAACCGGCGCATCCTGGCCTGGTAGGTGGGGTAGGCGACCGTGTGGTCGCCGTCGGCCGCGGCGAGTTCGCCCGCCAGGATGTAGGCGCCGACGAGTGCCAGACTGGTGCCGATACCGGACATCGGCGACGCGCAGTAACCCGCGCCCCCGAGGAGTACCGTCCGCTGCCGGGACCAGGTGTCCACCTCGATCTGTACCACCCTGTCGAAGTAGAAGTCGGGGGTGTCCCGGATGGCGGCGAGCATGCGGGGGACCTCCCACGCGTCTCCTTCGAAGGCGCGGGCCACGATCCGCTTCTGTTCGTCGATATCGCTCCGGTCGTAGGACAGCGGCTCCGAACGCAGGAAGAATCCGGCCAGTGCGGTACCGGGCTCGGGCTTGGGGTAGAGGGCGGCGGTCCGGCCGGGCCGGCCGTTGCCCGCGGGCACGGTGTACATCAACCGCCAGCCGTCGTGCTCCCGCTCGGTGGTGGTGGTGTACAGCGATATGTAGGACCCGAGGTCGCGCAGATAGCGTTCCGTCGGCCCGAACACCAGCCGCCGGACGTTCGAGTGCACCCCGTCCGCGCCGACCAGCAGGTCGAACCGCCGGGGCGCGCCGTGCTCGAATCGGACGTGGACACCCGCGCTGTCCTGTGCGACGGCGCTGATCCCCTCGTCGAAGACGTATTCGACGTCGGCGTGGGTGGCGTCGTAGAGGATCCGGGCGAGATCGGTCCGCAGCAGCGACATCTCGGCGACTGCGGCCCGGGGACCGGGTGCCCTCCGTGCGGCAGATCGCCCGGCGGTGGGGGGTCGCGGTCGCGACCGCGACCAAGGTCACCGCGTTGTTGCGTGCGGAGGGTCTGGTCGAAGCGCGGGTCGGTGCGGGCACCGTGGTCAGCGCGTCCGGCTCGTCCGCGGCCGGTTCGGTGAGCACCCGGGCGGCGCGGCGGCCGGTGCCCGTCGGCGGCGAGCCGCAGCGGGACCGCTTGCTGCGCACGGCCATCGCGATCGCCGATACGGAGGGCCTCGAGGCCGTCTCGATGCGGCGGCTGGCCGCCGAACTCGGCGTGGGCCCGATGTCGCTGTACCGGTACGTGGCGAACAAGGACGAACTGCTCACCCAGATGGCCGACGCGGTATTCGGGGAACTCGACCTTCCGGAGCCCGGGGTGCTCGGCTGGCGTGCCGACCTCGAGCGGATCGCCCGCCTGCAATGGCAGTTGTGCCGCCGGCATCTCTAGCTGCCGCGGGTCGTCTCGTTCACCCGCCCCCTGCTCGCGCTCAACACGATGGCGCAGACCGAATGGATCCTGCGGGCACTGGACGGGTCCGGACTGTCCGCGGAGGTCCGGATGCGCGAAGCCCTCACGCTGCACTCGCTCGTGCTCACCGCGGCGATGTCGGTGGCGGAGGAGGCCGAGGCCGAACAGTGTACCGGTGTCACGCTGGACGGATGGCGGTCGGCGGCGCGTGCGCGGGCCCACGAGTTGCTCGGCACCGGCCGGTTCCCCCGGCTCGCGGCGACCCCGGAGGCTACGACCGCGGACCTCGACGGACTGTTCGAATACGGGCTCGCGCGGCACCTGGACGGATTCGCCGTCCTGCTGGCGGCCCCGGCCGGCCGCCACGTCGACACTGCGGAGGTTCGGGACCGCGCCTCCGGGATCTGATCTCGATGCGCGGAGCGGCCGGATCTGCCGGTCACCGGCCGAGTCGGAGCGGCCGACTCGCTATGTGTCGAAACGTAGATATGCGCATCTTGATATGTACGGAGCGGCGAATCCGAGCCGCGACCTCTCGGTACAGCCGAGCGGGTGGATGCTGCTCGAGGCCGAGTACCGGCTCACCGCCGCAGGGTACTGAACCGGTGGCGCGGACAGCTCTCAGTCGGCAGCGAGACGGCCCGGCGACAGTGCGCAGCCACAGGATTCACCGAGACCGAGGGCGACATCCATCGGGCCGGACCGGTCGACTCCATGATCACCGTTCGGTGGGTCGAGCAGGCGGGCGAGCGCACGACGGGTGATGGCGTCGACCGGCTGGCGTACCGAGGTGAGGGTGATCTGCCCGAAGTGCTCGGCGGTCGCGCCGTCGAACCCGACGATCCGTACATCCTCGGGTATGCGCAGTCCGGCGTCGGTGACCGCGCGCATCGTGGCGGCGGATTGGGCGCTGGTCCCGACCACCATGCCCTGCGGGGGTTCCGGGCAGGCGCGCAGATGGGCGCCGACCGCGGCGTACGCACCGCGGGCGGTGAGGTCGGTACGGATGGCGTTGCCGTGGCCGCCGAGCGCGGCGGTGAAGCCCTGGAACCGCTGCGCGACGGTTTCCCGGTCGCCGTGGCGCACGTCCCGGGCGGTGAAACCACCGACGAAAACCAGGTTCTCGCATCGGTGTACATCGATGAGATGCCCGGCGGCGAGCTGCCCGGCGCCCACGTGGTCGCCGCCGACGACCGGTACCTCGATCCCGCCGCGGCTGTTGTGCACCCAGACCACGGGAACGCGCGCCCGGGCGCAGATCGCGCCGGTGCCCGCGGCGTCGACCGCGCCGACGACGACCAGGCCGTCGATTCCGACCTCGGTGAACGCCGCGGCGAACTCGAGTTCGCGCTCCGGGTCGAAGCCGGTGTTGCCCATCATCGTGAGGTGGTCGCGCGCCCGCGCCTCGATTTCGATCCGGCCGGCGAACGCGCCGTAGAGCGGCATCGTCATATCCGGGACCAGTAATCCGATCTGCCGCCACCGCCGTGGGCGACGCAGTGCCCGGGCGAAGTGGTCGGGCCGGTAGTCGAGTTCGTCCGCGGCGGCGAGAACCCGGGCGCGGAGCCGGTCCGAGACGGGGCGGGGCCCGTTGTTCATGACATAGCTGACCACCGCGGTGGAGGTACCGGCGCGCTTGGCGACATCGGTGAGAGTAGGGCGTTTTTCGCTCACGATCGGTCCAGTCTGATTGCCGCGCACACCTGTGCCGGAGGGTTTCGTTCACCCGGATTCTTACACTGTGCCCGCCCCCACCGACCTCCTACGCTAAACGATTAGAACGGTAACGGGCACGACCTCCGGGCGTAATGAGCGATAGGTGAACTGGACGACATGGCATACACACGACCGGCGGGCGTGACCTACTGCGACCCCGAGAACGCCCGAGACGGTTACGTTCTCTTCACCGGCGCCGATTCGGTCACCCGGCTCATCGATCTCAACGGCACCGTCGTGCACGACTGGCCGTTCGCCGGTGTGCCGCCGCGCCTGCTCGATCCCGCGCTCACCGGTCGGCTCGGCGATATCGGAGTCCAGCTCGCCGACAGTGGTGACCCGCGTGGCGGTATCTACGCCAACGGCGCCGTCGGCCAGCTCGATTGGTCCGGCGATCGTCGCTGGGAATGGGGAACGCAGGCTCCCGGGGGCGCGGCGCGCCAGAACCACGACTGGGAGCTGCTGCCGAACGGAAACCGGCTGCTGCTCGTCACGGTGCCCCGGGTGGTGCCCGATCTCGGTGACTCGACCGTCGGTGACCAGGGCCTGTTCGAGGTGGACGAACACGGCGACATCGTCTGGCAGTGGCTGGCCGGTGATCACCTGCGCGAGTTCGGATTCTCCGAGCGCGGGTGGGCCGCGCTGCGCGAGACGGCGGCCCGGGACCCCGAGGACCCGTGGGGCTACCTGGAGATGAACAGCGCGAAATCACTGGGCCCCAACCGGTGGTACGACGAGGACCCGGAGACGGTCTTCCACCCGGACAACATCCTGGTCAGCTTTCGCAAGGCCAATATCGTCGCGCTGATCGACAAGACCTCCGGCGCCGTGGTCTGGAAGCTCGGACCGTATTTCGGCGAAACCGCCGGCGCCCAGCACCAGCGGATCAACGCGCACAAGGTGCCGCGACCGCTGGATCAGATCTCCGGCCAGCACAATCCGCACATGATCGCCGAAGGCCTGCCGGGGGCCGGCAATATCCTGATCTTCGACAACCAGGGCGGGGCGGGATACCCGCCGGCCGCGCTCGGCATCTACGCGGGTTCTCGGGTGCTGGAGGTCGATCCGCGGACCGAGCAGATCGTCTGGCAGTACACCGCCGAGGATTCCGGCCTGCCGTCGTGGACATTCTTCAGTTCCTTCGTCAGCAACGCGCAGCGGCTGCCGGGCGGCAATACGCTCGTCACCGAGGGCATGCAGGGCCGGCTGTTCCAGGTGACCCCGGCCGGCGATGTGGTGTGGGAGTACCACAGTCCGTACGAGGGTTACGGGGTCGCGGGCGAACCCGAGGTGAAGACGCCACGGGTGCCCGGGGTCGATCGGCTCACCCGGACACCGCTGGTCTACCGGGCGCAATGGGTGCCCTTCGAGTGGGTTCCGGCCGGTACGCCGCGTACTCCGGCCCGCGCCGTCGCCGCGCCCGGCCGGGAAAGCGCGACGCCATGACCACCCGGTCGGCCCCCGCCGAAGACGTGGCACCGCGAGCTTCGACGGGCCGGACGGGGGGAGGATTACGCGGAATCCCTCAGTGGCGCAAACGGTTCGGCTCCCTGGGTTGGGCAATCGCCGGGCTCGGGGTGGCCGCGATCGTCTGGAGCCTGGTCGTGGCCGGTGGCGAGTTCCCGCGCGAACTCTTTCCCAGCGTTCCCGAGATCCTGGCCGCCGCCCGGACGCTCTGGACCGACGGGCTGCTGGCCGCGGATATCGCCGCCAGTCTGCGGCGGGCGTGCGCCGGATTCGTCCTCGGCGCGGCGGCCGGGATCGCGGCCGCGGTGCTCACCGCCACCACGGCAGTGGGCCGTAATCTGCTGCAACCGGTGCTGCGATTGCTGTCCCCGATTCCGACCATCGGTCTCGTCCCGCTGGCGATTCTCTGGTTCGGCCTGGGCGAGAGCAGTAAGACGCTGGTCATCGCGCTCGGCGTGTTCGTGCCGGTCTGGATCAACAGTCATGCGGGACTGGCGAGTACACCGGTGGACTATCTGCGGGCCGCGCGCTGCCTGGGGGCCGGCCGGGGACAGATCCTGACCAGGATCGTGCTGCCCGAAGCCGCTCCCGATATCACCTCCGGGCTACGGGTGGGCGCGGCCATGGCGTTCGTTCTCATCGTCGTGGCCGAAATGACCGGTACCACCGAGGGGATCGGCTACCGCATCTACCAGGCCCAGCTGTTCTCCCAGGCGGACCGGCTCATCGCCTGCCTGATCGTCCTGGGAATCATCGGGGCCCTCTGCGATCTGGCAATCGCCGCGGTCACGGCACCGGTGACGCGCTGGGCCGCCGAGGAGCACTGAGATGACCATCGAGACCCACGACCTGGTCGTGCACTTTCCCGGGCAACCGGCACCCACGCTCGACCGGGTCGGCCTGACGATCCCGGACGGCTCCTTCACCGTCCTCGTCGGCGCCTCGGGCAGCGGGAAATCCACCCTGCTGCACTGCCTCGCCGGGCTGATCACCCCGACGGCGGGCACGGTCACCGACAACGGCGAGACCGTTGTCTCGCCGGCGCCGCGCCGCGGTATGGCGTTCCAGCGCGATGTCCTCTTCCCGTGGATGAGTGTGGCCGACAATATCGACTTCGCGCTGCGGGCCGGTGCGGTGGAAGCCCGCCGCCGCCGCGCCCGTATCCCCGAACTTCTCGATCTCGTCGAACTCGCCCCCGAGGTGGGCCGGCGCCGGCCCCACGAACTCTCCGGCGGGATGCGGCAGCGGGTGAGCATCGCGCGGATGCTCGCGGGGGAGCCGGCCGTGATGCTGATGGACGAGCCGTTCGCCGCGCTGGACGCGCTCACTCGCCTGAAAATTCAGGATCTCGTCACCGATCTGTGGACCCGCCTGCACCGCACCGTCGTCTTCGTCACCCACGACATCGATGAGGCGATCCGGCTGGCCGACACGGTCAGCGTGTTGCGCGACGGCCGCATCGTCGAACAGCTCACCAACCCGCTCACCCGGCCGCGACCCGCCGACACGCTCGCCGAACAACGCGGATACAGCGGGATCCGCCGCGCACTGCACCACGAACTGGGCATCGACCACGATGCCCCGTCGGTCCGTCACTGAAAGAGAAAGCCGCATCATCGTGAAGATCCGCCCCGGGCGCCTGCTGGCCGCCACACTCACGGCCGTCGCACTGTCGTTGTCCGTCGTCGCCTGTGGCGACTCCGGCGGCGATGCCGATACCCTCACCGTCGGCTTCGTCGTCGACCCGTCGTGGGCGCAGATTCCCGTCGCAGTGGACGGCGGGTACTTCGCCGAGCACGGCGTGAAAGTCCAGGTCGTGAATTTCCCCTCCGGTATCGAGGCGCTACAGGCCGTTTCCGCCGGCCAGGTCGACATCGCCACCGCCGCCGATGTCCCGACCTCGGCCGTGCTGACGCGTTCGCCGTCGTTGCGCGTGGTCGGTGACGGCGCGCGCTGGGAGGGGTCGCGGATAGTCGCCCGCCGGAGCGCGGGAATCGACGGCGTCGAGGATCTGGCGGGCAAGTCGATCGGTACCCCGCTCGGCACGAGCGCCGCCTATTTCGCGGCCGATACGCTGGCGCAGCACGCCGTGGCCGCGAACCTGGTGCAGGTCTCCCCGTCGGCGACGGTCACCGCCGCCACCCAGCGCGACGTCGACGCCGTATCGATCTTCCAGCCCTATCAGGCGCAGGTCGTCCAGGCCCTGGGCGCCGACGCCGTCGAACTCGCCGGTGGCAGCTACAGCCAGCACAGTCTCTACCTGGCCACCCAGGCCGCGATCGCGGCGAAAAGCCCCGCCATCGCCTCCTTCTTCGCCGCGCTCGACGACGCCGGCGCCGAACTCGAGAAGATCTCCGATACCGCCGTCGGCGCCGTGGCCGGCGCGACCCAGCTCGACCCCGCCCTGCTGCGTGAAGTCCTGTCGCAGTTCGACTTCACGCTGCGACTGGATCCCGGTCTCGCTCCGAAGCTCACCGAACTCGGCACCTGGGCCCAGAGCCAGGGCTCGATCGCGGCCGGAACCCGGCTCCCCGATTACGCCGGTCTGCTGGACGATCAGTTCCTACCGCGGGCGCGGTAGACCTCGCGCGGTCCGCGCGCACGGCGCGGGGCGGGCGAGCGGCCGGGGCTCACCGCGGGAACAGTGTCAGGACCTGTGACATCACATCGCGGGCGACGTCGTCGGTGGCCGAGGTGACCTCGACGGCCGGCACACGCGAGACGAAAGCGGTGCTGCCGGAGGGTAATTCGGGGCCGACCGCGGTGGAATAGATCGGGATGCTGCTGTCGTAGAGCGAGGTCGAGCGCAGCACGGTGCGATCGTCGGTCTTCTCCTCGGTGCTGCGGGCCCGCATCTGGTCGGGAACGCGGTAGTCGTACACCACCGTGACGGTCTCGTCCCGGTACCGGAACAGGCATTGGGTCAGCCGGCGCTCGTCGGTATCGGCGGTGCCGGTCAGTTTCGCGCGCACCGCGCACGGGTCGGCGCCGAGCAGCACCGTGGGTGGGGTGTCGGGGGAGCTGCCCTGCGTCGGCGACTGCCGCCAGCGCTCGATCATGCCGGGTAACAGACCGTCGGCGACGGCGCACGAATCGCGGTCCGGGACCGAGACATCGAGGTAGAAGGCGGCGCCCGCCGGGAAGCGGGCGGTGGCGCCGCAGGCGCGCGGATCGCCGTCCCGGCCGGGGACCACCAGGGCGCTCACATCGCCGAGTTGTTCGCTGCGGCCGCGGTGCGGGGTGAGTGTGGGCAGCAGGGTCGAATGCCAGGTGAGCGTGGCGGCGTCGTCCGCGGCGCCGAGGGTGGCCCGGCACGAGTACAGGCCGACGGTGACGCTCCGGATATCGCCGAGGTCCAGATCGTCGAGAGTGTCGCGGGGGAGCAGCGCGCAGACGTCGATCTGCCGGGTCGCCGCGGCGACGGCCGACTGCTTTTCCGGAGTCGCGGCGGATTGCGACCAGAACTCCGGCGGCCGGGCGGGAGCCGCCGGAGCGCCCGGGTCGCCGGTCCGGGTACTCGTATCGTCACCGCAGCCCACCACGGCGAGCAACACGGCCGCGACGAGCGCGAGCGTGCGATATATCGTCACCCTGACCTCCCGGTGCGCGCTGGGCGGGACCGTTGCCCGGCCCCAAGTCTGCGTGAACCGGCAATCACAGCGCAATCACCCCGGCGTCTTCGGCCGGTCGCCGGTGCGGCGCGGCCGGAAGCCGGGCCCGGCCGACCGCTGCGGCCCGTCGGAGCGTGGCTCAGCGTGGTGGCGTCGGCCGGTCACGGCCCGCGTTGCGGGCGGTGCCCCGATGGGCGGGCACGGTGGCCGGGTCTTCCGGCCAGGCATGTTTGGGGTAGCGGCCGCGGAGATCGGCGCGGACCCGCGGCCAGCCGGTCCGCCAGAACGAGGTGAGATCCGCGGTCACCGCGATCGGGCGCTGCGCGGGGGAGAGCAGATGCAGCACCACCGGCACGCGGCCGCCGGCCAGGCGTGGCGTGTCGGTCCAACCGAAGATCTCCTGCACCTTGACCGCGAGGACCGGCCGGTCGGCCGAATAGTCGAGTCGGGGGCGGCTTCCGGACGGGACCTCGGCCCGCTCGGGAGCCAGTTCGTCCAAACGGGCCCCTTCCGGCCAGGGCAGTAATCGGCGCAGTGCTTGGCCGGCGTCGATGCGTTCGAGGTCGGCGCGGCGGCGGGCGGCGGCGAGTTCGGGGCCGAGCCAGGTCTCGGCGGCGGCGAGCAGTGATTCGTCGTCGACCGGCGGCCAGGGGGCGCCGAGCGTGCGGTGCAGGAAGTCGAGGCGCCGACGGAGACCGATCGCCTCGGCGGTCCAGGACAGGAGACCGAGCCCGGTCGACTGCAGCCCGCGCCGGATCGCCACGCCGAGCAACCGGGGATCGGGATCTGGGAGCGGTGTGGTGGACAAGGTGATCGCACCCAGCCGTTCGGTGCGCCGCGCGACCACCTCGCCGTCGATCCAGTCGATTTCGTCGACGGTGGTCAGCAGGTTCGACGCGGCCCGGCGGGCCAGCTGTTCATCGGCGACCGCGGCCAAGCGCACGAGCCCCTCGGCGCGGCCGGGATCGCGCGTCGCGACGCCGATCGCCAGCCACTCGGCAGCGCCTGTTCCGGCGCCGGGCGGCAGCGTCACCGCGGTGCCGCCGACCATGAGGTAGCTGGTCGAACCCGCTCCGCGCCGTCGCGCCAGCCGTTCCGGATGGGCCAGCGCGACGATGAGGGCCGGGTCCTCGTCCCCCTCCGGTCCGTCGACCGATCGTGCCAGCCGCTCGACCTCCCGCCGCCAGCGCGCCGGCCGCTCGCGCCGCAGTAGCCGCAGACCGGCCGTGAGGTCGACGCCGGACAGATAACTGTCATCGTCGAGGACGGTGACGACCTCGGCGGCGGCCCGCGGACCGACCACGGCCGCGCCGTCGAGCAGTGCCCGCGCCAGTCGTGGATGCAGTCCGATCCGGGCCATCCGCCGCCCGCGGTCGGTCACCGCACCGTCTCCGCGCACGGCCCCCAGGGCGCGTAGTACCTCCCGGCCGGCTGCCAATCCACCGGGTGGCGGGGCATCCCACCAGGTCAGGCCCTGGCCGTCGGAGGTGCCCCAGCACGCCAGCTCCAGCGCCAGGCGCGTCAGATCCGCGGTCCGGATCTCCGGCTCCGGGTAGGCGGGCAGCGTGCCGTGTTCGTATTCGGGCCAGCAGCGCCAGACGCGTCCCGGAGCCTCACGCCCGGCCCGCCCGGCTCGTTGCTCGGCAACCGCCGCCGAAACCCGCACGGTGGCGAGACCGGACAGGCCCCGGGCCCGATCGATGCGGGGAACCCGGGCGAGTCCCGAATCCACCACCGCCCGTACCCCCGGTACCGTCAGGCTCGACTCCGCCACCGCCGTCGACAACACCACTCGCCGCCGCGGTCCGGGACGTAAAGCCGTGTCCTGCGCCCCTGCCGGGAGTCTGCCGTGCAACGGGACCACATCCACGTCGTCCAGGCCGCCCAGAAGGGCTGTCACCCGGCGGATTTCGGCCGCGCCGGGCAGGAAGACCAGGACGTCGCCCTCGGTCGCGCCGAGGGCGGTACGTATGGCGCGCGTGACGTGTGCTTCGATCCGCTCCCGTGGCAGCGACGGCAGATATGTCGTGTCCACCGGATGAGTGCGTCCCCGGACCTGCACGACCGGCGCCGCATGCTGCCCGTCCAGCAGCGTCGACAAGCGTTCGGCGGCGACAGTCGCCGAGGTCGCGAGCACGCGCAGATCCGGTCGGAGCCCGGCGCGGGCGTCCAGCAGCAACGCCAGCAGCAGATCGGCGTCGAGATGCCGTTCGTGGCATTCGTCGAGCACGATCACCTCGACTCCGGTCGACTCGGGATCGTCCTGTAACCGGCGGACCAGGAGTCCGGACGTCACGACCTCGATCCGGGTCCGCCGCCCCACGCACCGGTCCCCCCGGACCGAGTAGCCGACGGTCTCGCCCACCTGTTCGCCCAGCAGCGCGGCCATCCGCCCGGCCGCGGCCCGGGCCGCCAGCCGTCGCGGCTCGGCGACGACCACCCGCCCGGTAGCGTGCTGCGCCAGCGCCAAGGGCACCAGGGTCGTCTTTCCGGTCCCGGGTGGCGCCACCAGCACGGCGGTCCCGTGTTCGGTCAGCGTCTCGACGAGATGATCGAGAACGCCTCGGATCGGTAGGTCGGGAAGTGCGGGCGGTTCCATCACCGGACAGTCTGCGGCATCGGCCCGGATCCGCGGTATCCACCGCCGTCCGCCGGGGCGAAACCGCTGTTCCCGGGGCCTCGTGCCACCGGTTACGCCGGTGCGTCCCGTCGCGTCCGACGACACCCTCCGCGCCTGAGGGCGTCCGGAGGGTACAGTGTTCTTACTTAGCAGAAGCAACTAATTGTGACGAACGAGTACTTCGTGCGAACGGACGAACGAAAGATGGGCGCGATGGAGGGCATGTCCGCGACCGGCGCGCTCGGCACGCCCGCCGAAGTCGCGACCCTGTACCACCTGCTCACCCGCATCAATCGGACGCTGCGGACCCGTGGGCAGAGCCGGAATCTCAGCGCGGGTGTCGCCTCGGCGCTGTGGACGATCATCAACCACGCCCCGATCCGGCTGTCGACCCTGGCCGAACGGGAGTCGGTCTCGGCGCCGACCATCTCCCGGATCGTGTCAGTTCTCGAGGGGCACGGATACGTCGAGCGCACTCCCGACCCCGACGACGGGCGCGCCCGCCTGCTGAATCCGACACCGGCCGGGATCGCACTGATCGCCGATGCCCGGACCCGGCGAGCGCAGGTACTCGCCGAGGCCATCGACAGCCTCGACCCGGACGACCGCCTGACGGTCGGCCGGGGAGTCGCGATGCTGGCCGGCGCGCTCGGAATGACCTGACCCGCCACGACCTCACCGACGATGCGCAGCGCGGCGCAGCCATTCCTTGCACCATCGCTCGAAGGAACCCCTCCATGACCACGCCCGTCACCCGAGCGGCCGCCGCGGATCCGGCGGATCTCGGACCGCACTACAAGTGGATCGCGCTCTCCAACACCACCCTCGGCATGCTGATCGCCACGATCAACTCGTCCATCGTGCTGATCGCGCTGCCCGATATCTTCAAGGGCATCGATCTCAACCCATTGGAGTCCGGCAACACCAGCTACCTGCTGTGGATGATGATGGGGTTTCTCGTCGTCACCGCCGTACTCGTGGTCAGCTTCGGCCGTCTGGGTGACATGTTCGGCCGCGCCCGCATGTACAACATGGGTTTCGCCATCTTCACCGTGTCGTCGATCTTCCTGGCGATCACCTGGTTCGACGGCCCCGCCGCGGCGATCTGGTTGATCGCCTGGCGGGTCGTGCAGGGCATCGGCGGCGCCTTCCTCATGGCCAACAGCTCCGCCATCCTCACCGACGCGTTCCCCGCCGACCAGCGCGGACTCGCCATGGGTATCAACGGTGTCGCCGCCATCGCCGGCTCGTTCCTGGGCCTGCTCGTGGGCGGTGTGCTGGCGCCCATCCAGTGGCATTACATCTTCCTCGTCTCCGTGCCGTTCGGGGTCGTCGGTACCGTGTGGGCCTATCTGAAGCTCCGCGACACCGGGGTGCGGAAGCGGGCGAAGATGGACTGGTGGGGCAATGCGACATTCGCGGTCGGTCTCGTCGCGATCCTGGTCGGCATCACCTACGGCATCCAGCCCTATGGTGACTCGGACATGGGCTGGGCGAATCCCTGGGTGCTGGCGGCGATCATCGGTGGTTTCGTCGTACTGGGTGTCTTCGTGTACATCGAAACGAAGGTCGACAGCCCGCTGTTCGAACTGTCGTTGTTCCGGAACCGCTCGTTCGCCTTCGGTAACGCCGCCAATCTCATGGCCTCGATCGGCCGCGGCGGTCTGCAGTTCATCCTGATCATCTGGTTGCAGGGCATCTGGTTGCCGCAGCACGGCTACGACTATTCCCGTACCCCGCTGTGGGCGGGTATCTACATGGTGCCGATGACGATCGGCTTCCTGCTCAGCGCCCCGCTCTCCGGCGCCCTGTCGGACCGCTTCGGCACCAGGGCGTTCACCACCACCGGCATGATCGTCACCGCGGGGACCTTCGCCGGCCTGATCGCCCTGCCGGTGGACTTCTCCTACTGGGTGTTCGCGCTGATCCTGCTGATCAACGGCATCGGCATGGGTCTGTTCTCCTCGCCGAATCGCGCCCTGGTGATGAACTCGCTACCGGATACATCCCGCGGCTCGGGCGCCGGCATGATGACGACCTTCCAGAACGCGGCGATGGTGCTGTCGATCGGGCTGTTCTTCTCGCTGATGATCGCCGGGCTGAGCGCGCATCTGCCGGCCGCGATGTTCGACGGGCTGACCGCGGGCGGAATGGCGGACGCCCCTGCTCAGGGAATCGCCGCGCTGCCGACGGTCGGCATCCTGTTCGCGGCCTTCCTCGGCTACAACCCCATCCAGCAGGTGGGCGGCGAGGCGCTGCACGGGCTGCCGCAGGCCGCCGTCGATCAGCTGACCGGACTGGAGTTCTTCCCGCACCTGATCAGCGACCCGTTCGCCGACGGTCTGAGCGCCGCCTTCACCTTCGCGCTCGTCTGCTGCGTCCTCGGCGCGATCTTCTCGTTCTTCACCGACCGTCGCCGCACGGGGGCGGCCGAGGAGAAGGCACACGAGTCGGTCGGCGACGAATTGGCCGCGGTGGCCGCGTTCGCGTCCGGCGAGGCCCCGTCCGAACTGATCGACGAACCCGTCCGACGCTGAGGGCGGCGCCGCGGCCGGGCGCGGCCTCCGGCTATTCCTCGTGGAGTCGCCCGCCCGCCAGATGCCAGCGCCGGGTCGCGCGCACCGAATCCAGCATCCGCCGGTCGTGCGTCACCAGCAGGAGTGTGCCGGTGAACGAGTCGACAGCCTGCTCGAGCTGTTCGATGGCGGGCAGATCGAGGTGGTTGGTCGGCTCGTCCAGCACGAGCAGGTTGACGCCGCGGGCCTGGAGCAAGGCCAGCGCGGCCCGGGTGCGTTCGCCCGGGGACAGGGTGACGCAGGCGCGGTTGACGTGCGGCCCGCGGAGACCGAATTTGGCGAGCAGGGTGCGCACCTCGGCATCCGGCCGATCGGGCAGGGCCGCGCCGAAGGCGGCCGCGAGATCGGTGTCCCCGCGGAACAGGCCACGTGCCTGGTCCACCTCGCCGACCCGCACGCCGGAGCCCAGCGCTGTCGTGCCCGTATCAGGAGCCAGCTTGCCGAGCAGCAAGGCGAGCAGGGTGGATTTGCCGGAGCCGTTCGCGCCGGAGACGACGATGCGGTCGGCCCAATCGATCCGGGTGGTCACCGGACCGAGCGTGAACGCACCGCGGGTGACGGTGGCCGCGCCGGCTGTCGCGACGACCGTACCGCTGCGGGGCGCGGTCGCGATCGTCATCCGCAGCTCCCACTCCTTGCGGGGTTCGTCCACCACATCGAGCCGCTCGATACGGCGTTGCGTCTGGCGGGCCTTGGCGGCTTGTTTCTCGGTGGATTCGGCGCGCATCTTGCGGCCGGCCTTGTCGGAGTCGTTCTTG
Source organism: Nocardia sp. NPDC004568 (assembly GCF_040609955.1). Lineage (NCBI taxonomy): Bacteria > Bacillati > Actinomycetota > Actinomycetes > Mycobacteriales > Nocardiaceae > Nocardia > Nocardia sp. NPDC004568. Next base: position 20,866 of record NZ_JBEXLL010000011.1, on the reverse strand, counting down.
CTCTTGCGCCGTGCGTTGCGCACGCCGTGTTCCAGCCAGTTGCGTTGCATGAGCGCCCGGGCCTCCAGACCGGCCCGGGTGGCGGCGTACTCGTCGTAGGCCTCGCGGGCGTGCCGGCGCGCGATCTCGCGCTCGGCCAGGTACGCGTCGTAGCCACCGTCGTAGTAGCCGACCTGCTGCTGGGCGAGATCGAGTTCGAGAACGCTGTTCACGGTGCGGGTCAGGAACTCCCGGTCGTGGCTGATGATCATGAGCGGGGTCCGGACACCGGTGACGAACCGCTCGAGGCGTTCGAGACCGTCGAGGTCGAGGTCGTTGGTGGGTTCGTCGAGCAGCAGGATGTCGAAGCGCGACAGCAGCACCGCGGCGAGACCCGCCCGGGCGGCCTGTCCTCCGGACAGACCGGTCATCGGCGTAGCCAGCCCGCCCGCGAGGTTGCCGGTGAGGCCGAGGTCGGCGGCGACCTCCGCGGCGCGCTGCTCGAGGTCGGCCCCGCCGAGCGCGAGCCAGCGTTCGAGCGCGGGGGAGTAGTCGTCGGTGCCTCCCGCACCGAGGCGTTCGGCGGCCGCGTCCATGACCTTCTGGGCCTGTGCGACGCCGGTGCGCCGGGCGAGGAATCCGAGCACCGTCTCGCCGTCGACACGGTCGGGTTCCTGGGCCAGATAGCCGACGGTGGCATCCGGCGGGCTCAGGGTGATGGTGCCCTCGTCCGGGTCGCCGTCGGCGAGCATGCGCAACAGCGTCGATTTACCGGCGCCGTTGACACCTACCAGGCCGACCACGTCGCCGGGCGCGAGAGTGAAATCGAGATCGGCGAACAGGGTGCGTTCGGCGTGTCCGGCCGACAGGCCGCCGGCCTGCAAGGTTGCGCTCACCGGGCATATTCTGCCCGGTCGCCGTCCGGGCGCCGTACACCGAGGGCGAGAACCGCACCCAGGTGATCGCCGACCGGCGGCGGTGCGGTCGAGTATCCGGCCGGCAGTCATCGGGAATCTCCTCGTTTCCAGTGGTTGGCCTGTCGCGGTGGCCGGCAGACCAAGATCGTCCCGGTAAAGGTTAGCCTACCCTTACTGCATAGCTTCTGTCCGCCGGTTCACCGGGGCATCGGCCCGGCCCGGCCCGGGCAACTGTCCGACCGCGCGCGGTGATTCCTGTACTGTGGCCGGCCCGCGTCACGGGGTAGGCCCGGCGAGTCCGGCCGCATGCGCCGGACTCACCGGATCGCGCTCGACGGCGGCGCCGCCCGGCGGCCCGGTGACGGCCCGATCCCGGCCTGGTGGACGTCGCGGTGCCCCCGTCCGGCGGGGCCGGGGGCCGCCCTCCGGCGGGTACGCTGGGGCGCGGTACTCCGCCGACCGAAGGAGTGCGTGCCCATGGAGTGGCTACTGATCGCGGTCGCGGTCGTGCTGGTGGCGTCGATCCTGGTGTGGCGGTCCCGGCAGAACAGTCTGCGCGCGGCGACCGAATTGGCCGACGCGCTCGCCGAGGCCCGCCAGGTGAACGAGCGTCTCGGCGGCCAGATCTACCACCTGTCCGGCACCAACCCGGCCGCGCAGCAAGCGCTGGCCGATGCCGCGGAACGTCACACGGCGGCGGGTTCCCAGGTCGACCAGGCCAGGACCCCGGTTCAGGCCCGGCTGGCGAAACAGACCGCGGTCGAGGGGCTCTACTACATCCGGGCCGCCCGGGTCGCCATGGAGATGGATCCCGGCCCCGCCGTACCCGAGTTGGCGGGGCAGGCCATCGCGGGTGAGGTCAGCGAAGACCGGGTGATCGACTTCGGCAACCGCCGGATCGCCGCGTCACCGCGTCCTTCGGCCGGGACGCCGAACTACTATCCCGGCGGGCGTGTCGCGGGCCGGCCCGTTCCGGCCGGCTGGTATTCCGAGCCCTGGTGGAAACCGGCCATGATCGCCGGTGCCTGGGGAGTCGGCTCGGCTCTGCTGTTCACCTCGCTGTTCTCCGGTATGTCCGGAGTGGGCTACGGCGCGCAAGGTTTCGAGCAGGGCTTCGGTGAAGGCTATGCGGACGGACTCGTCGCCGGAGATCAGGATTACGGCGGAGCGGGCGCCGATGACGGCGGCCACGACTACTGGGGCGGCGACGGGGGCGACCGGGGCGGTTTCGACGGCGGTGGTTTCGACTTCTGAGGGACTGCGGCAGCGGGTCCGCCGGAACGGCCGGTCGGGCCGGGGCCACGCGGCAACTGTTCGGCGGTCCGAGTCGGCGGGCCTGCTGTTCGACGGCGAACTCGAGCGGCGGCTCACCGAGGGCGGTTCGGCGGTGATCGCGATCGCCGCACATCCCGAGACGGCGGCCATGAATCTGCTGGGGGCCAGCGTCCCGCCGCGTACTGTGCCACCGTGTGAAGAGTGCCGCGGCCCGACTCTTGGCGCAGAGCGCGGGAATTCCTGGAACGCTGCGGCGCGCCGGAACTCGTCGGCTGCTCGGCATCGGCGCGAGACGCCGCGACGGTGCGACGGTTGTGGGGGATCTCCGAGGAGCTGACCGGGTTACCCGGGGATTCCTTTCCGGGAGCGCGTGCATGCCGAAGGGTGGTGGTGCGGGCGACGGCCTGTCCGACATCGCACAGCCGCGGCAGGGCCGGCTGCCGGTGCCGAGCCGGTACCCGCCATCCGGTCTCTCGGTGGTGACGATAGGGTGGCGCCCCGCTCGCGCAGACGGTCGATATCCGGCGTACAGTCCGCGGGCTGACCTCCACGCCGGCGAGCGGGTCGCTCTGGTCGACCGCCGTGTTCCCGTAATCGGGGCCTGCCGCGCCCGATCTCTCGACCGTCACGCCGCCTCTCCCGAACCGAACGCGCACGGTCGCCGAACAATGACGGGAAACCTGGGGCTCCCCACCGACGACGACAGCCGTCCGGGGCCGGTGGTGTCATTCGGACAGTGCCCGGGCTGGGGGCGCGCGGGGAAGTCAACAGTCGGCCACACCCACCGCTCCGAGTTGAGAGTCGCAGCCCGACAGGCCGTCCGTCCTCGCGAGACAGTGGGCCGGATCCCCGCTGCGGTAACGTAAAACGGCGAGGCTCTTCCGGGCGAAGGCCCCGTGAGCGAGATGATCCACACGCCGCACCCGTATCGGTTGCGGGTGTTCCGGGCCCGGCCTTCGTCGCGGTCGTTGGTTCCGGCACGGCGGCGGCGCAGGATTGCTTCGTCCAGCGAGATCTGTTCGGCGCGTCGATGACCTGCGGCCATGAAGGAGGCAGTGATCACGTACCGCATGTCGTTGCGCCGCCCTCTGTGCCAGTGGCGTTTTCCCGCGGTACGCCGTCGGCCTTTACGCGGCGATCACTCCTTCACGCCAACGAGTCCGCGTGTCACCACGGGCCGTCGGAGATGGGCCCCGGTTGTCGTGGTGGTGACCAACGGCTGTGCCGAGATCACTCGCGGCCGGCTGAGGTGCCCATCCCGCGGCCCGGCGGGACCCGCGCAATATCGAATCCTCTGTGCGGGAAGGCCGATGGGGTGACACAACCGTATCTGTGTATCAAGCTGGAGGGGTTTGGATCATGCGGGAGGAGAGTCGTCGTGGCTTCTCGATACACATCGGCGCTGGAGCGGAGAATCGCGGATATGCGTGAGCAAAGGGACGCTCGGGTTCGCTTGAATAAGCCCTGGTCGCTACAGGATTTGTTCAGCACGCCGGACTGCGATATCGCAGAATACAGCAAGGAGTTCAGGCCGAGTCGATTCGGTGCGCGGTCCTGCGCGGAGGTGGAGGAATTCTGTCGCGCCCAGGGCATCTGGCTGGAGGCGGGCGGCGCACATTACAACAGTATGACGCCGTATCTGCATCCGGGTCCCATCAGCGCGGACAGGTTGACCACCATCGGCCTGTTCAACGCGATCCTCTTCTGGCTCAACGACACTGTGGGCCGTGAGAAGTTCGGCCATCTGTCCGGAAACGAACAGCGTCGGGCGCGAACCGAACTCGCCCGGCTGTGCCGCTTGCTCGAATCGCGGACCGTGCCGGAGGACGCTTCGCCGATCGAAACGGCGACAGTCGAGTTCCTCTCCCGGTTGCATGCCCAGGAGGCGGATGAGCAGTGGCTCGAGCGGTTCCTGGAGTCCACCGTCGAGCATCTGCGCACCGCGATCCGGGACCAGAACGCCCGGTCCCGGCGGGACCTGCTTACCACGGACGAATACATCGACCTCCGGGCCCAGGTGTCGGGTATGTTCCCGGCTATCGCCCTGTGCGAATTCGGGCGGGACAGTTATCTCGACCGGACGCGATTGTCCGCTGCGGGCCTCGCGGACGATGTGCGCCGATTACAGGTGGTGACGGCCGAGATCGGTGCCCTGATGAACGATATGTTCTCCTTCGAGAAGGAGTGCATCGTCGACCGCTCCGACTTCAATCTGATACCGGTGTGCTTCCTGAACGACCCGCAGGCCACGCTTGCCGACGCTGTGTACGCCGCCGCCGGCGTGGTCCGCGACCGGCTCACCGAGTTCCGCGGATTGCACGCCGCGCTCACGGCGCGCTGTGCCGAACCCGCTATAGCCGACAGCGGCCTGGCGGGGCCGATCCGGACCCATCTCGCCGACCTGGAGGGCTGCGTCCAGGCCACCTGGGTGTGGCAGGTCATGACCACCCGGTACAAGGGTGTAGGCATCTTCGCCGAGAACAACACCCGGCCGAGTAGCAGCGGCGCGGCTTGATAGGGAAGGATGGCCTCAGTCGGGGTGATGCCCGGCAGGGGTGACGTGATAAGCCGCATCAAGGTCGGGCAGTGGATGGACGAAGGGGTGTGATGGACGGGTCGGGGCACGATGAACTGGTCCGCTCGTGGTCTCGGGCACTGAGGGCGCCCGGCGAAACCACCCCATCCGCCCCCGATACCGACAAGTTCCTGCACTGGCTGGTCGACGACCTGGCCGAAGCCCTCACCTCGACCCAGTTCGACCCCACCGCGGGGGCCAGAGTCGGCGCGGCGCTGGCCACCGTGGAGGTGGGCGTCGACGATGTGCCGGCCATCTCGGCGCCTATCCTGTGGGGCCTCGTGGAACCGGATGCCGGTCCGGCCCTCGTGACGCGTATGTCGATACTCCTCACCAAACTGGGCGAGGGGTACGGAACCCATAGGCAGCAGCGGTTCGCCGCCCACCATGCGGACCAGGTCGAGCCGACCCGGCAGTCGGACGCGCGCTACCGGGTGGTGTTCGAGAACGCAGCGGTGGCCATCGCCGTGGGCGACACCAACGGTGTCCTGCTCGACGCCAACCAGAAACTCGCCGATATAATCGGCGTCCCGGTCGACGAGCTGCGCGGTATCTCGGTCTACGAATTCGCCCACCCCGAGGATCGGGAGAGAATTCGTAGACTCGTCTATGAAAAGCTGGTGCCGAAGCGTGGGGGCACGGTGAAGCTGGAACAGCAGATCGGCCGCGTCGACGGCAGCTACGGGTGGGCCTCCTTCTCCATCACGTTCGTAGAGGGTGCGGGGGGCCATCCCAACTATCTGCTGGCGGTGGGCGAGGATGTCACCGAACAGCACCGCATGCGCCAGGAACTGCACCGTCAGGCTCGGCACGACCCGCTCACCGGCCTACCCAACCGGCGTCAATTGCTGGAGCGGCTCGACACCGTGATGAACGAGGCGGGCGGTCACGAACAGATCGGTTTGTGCTTCGTGGACCTCGACCGCTTCAAGCACATCAACGATCGGTACGGCCACGGCACCGGCGACCGGGTGCTCACCGCGGTCGCCGACCGTCTGCACGCGAGTGTGCAGGACCTGGACTGTCTCGTGGCCCGGATCGGCGGCGACGAGTTCGTCGCGTTGGTGCCGCCACCGGTCGACGCCTGGAAGATGGGACGGGTGGCGGACAGCCTGTTGGGCGCGCTGACCGACCCGGTGACCACCAACAGCCACAGGGTGCAGGTTTCGGCCAGCATCGGCGCAGTGCTGACCACTGTGCAGAGCGGTCAGGCCGAAACCCTTATCGACGCCGCAGATATCGGCCTGTATCGCGCCAAGAACAACGGCAAGGCGCAGTGGGTACTACACATGCTCGCCGATGGCGTGGTCACGGAGGCCGAGCCGGACCTCGATCCCGATCGATTGAACCGCTACATCCCCACCGAGGACTCGCCGGAATCCTGATCTCCGGCGGGCGACCAACTCGTCGTTCGTGCCGGTCGCCGTGGCCGGGGGCATCGACGGCGGTGCGCCCGGGCATACCGGCATCGACCCGCCGCCGCGCGAGCTCGAAAGTTCCTCCGCGTGCCTGGCCGCCGCCGTCCGCACCACCCGCCGGGGCCGTACCCGCAATACCGGCACCCAGTACAGCAGCCGCCGCCCGACCGAGTCCAGGGCTCTGGCGGGGCGACCGGTTGAACCTGGACCAGGGACGGTTGCTAGCAGGGCGTCATGACCGTCCGCGCGGCCGCGGGTCTGCGGCGGCGGAACCTCCGCACCGCGCGCCACGCGATGAACAGCAACGCGCCCAGCACGATCGGCACCAGCAGCGGCAGCACTATCGCGAGGGCGACCAGGACGAAGGCCAGCACATCCTCGACGACCGAGACCACGGGATTCGCGATACCGCCCGTCGTGGCAGTACTGGCCGCGCGGACACCGGTCCGGTTGGCGCTGAAGGCGAGCGCGGTGGGGGCACCGACGATGATTCCCGCGATCGCCGCGGTGGCCGGATCGGCCGACTCGAACACCGACCCGGCGGCGATCGCTCCCGCGATCGGGCCACTGACATTGCCGATGAGGGACAAGACGTTGTCGATGAAGGGGACGAGGTCGCCGAGTATCTCGGCCGCGGTGGCGACCGTCAGCGCGAGCAGGGCCCCGGTCGAGCCGATCCAGGCGAAGGACTCGTTGAGGTGCAGGCCGAGCACACCGAAATGCGCGGCGGCGCTGAGCACCAGCAACGGCAGGAAGGCCCGGAATCCGCATGCGGCCGCCAGTCCCAGCCCCAAGAAGGCGGGGAGTACCCAGCTACTCATGTGTGCGAGTGTAAGGGCCCGAGCCGGCGGCACGGCTCCACAGCCGGATCGGCAACGTGCGACGCCTACTGGACCTGCGCGGTGTGTACCGGGTGGATGGCCGCCACGTCGTACCCGGATCGCGCGCCGGGTGCTCGGATCTGTGCCGGATCGTCGGGGGGACCGCATCTTTCGATCAGCCTCACCTGATCCGTGACTCCCAGCGCTTCGCCGGTGCATCGCCGCTCCGATTGCGTGGCGCAACGACGTCGGTGGGATGGAATGGTCACCACCTGATCGGCGCCCCGCTCTGTGCCGCGCTCCTGTGGCCGTCACTGGGCGCGTGTCACTGTGACAGTGCTGGCGGCCTGTCGGGTCGCCGGATGGTTGGTGGGTGTGGGTGCTTTCCCGGCCGCCGGTGTCCACGCGGCATTGCTCTTCGGGTGGAAGGTCTCCGCGGTGGTGTTCACGCTGCGGTGGCTACCGGGTCCGCCCGCGCGCATTTCCGCCGGCGGCGAGCGGACGGGCGGCCGTCCGGATAGTGGACCGGGCCGTCGGCGGGCTCGATCGATTCGAGGACATGCTCGCGCTGATGCCGCCGCGAGATCGGCGCCGGTCCGGGCTCGCTACGACGGTGCGCCGAGTAGGGAGAATACCGAATCCAATTGCCCTCGAACGGTTTCCGCGCCGTCGGTGCGTCCGGCGAGCTGGTGCAGCAGCGCGCGCTGGAAGATCCCGTCGATGGTCGTGTACGCGACGGCGGGGGTGAGGGCGGGGGTGCTGTCGCGGTGTGCGCAGTAGCGGGAGACGACCCGCCAGATCATGTCCTCGCGGCGGGCCTCGATCTCGAGGACGTCGTCGCGGAAAGAATCGTCGAACAGGCTCTGATTGCGCAGGTCGTACCAGAGCCGGTGGATGGCGGCGTCGGCCACCAGCGTGGTCGAGAAGGTGGCGATGAACTCGGTGCGCAACTCGTCGGCGTCCCGCGCGGACGCGATCACCTCGTCGTAGCGGGTCACGCAGACCATCTCGTACTGCCGGACGGCGTGCACCAGCAGGTCGATCTTGTCGCGAAAGTAGTAATGCAGGACGCCGTGGGAGTACTCGGAGTTCTGCGCGATCTCCCGCAGGCTGGTATGCGCGTAGCCACGCTCGGCGAGCGTGTGCAGGGTGGCCAGCGCCAGTTCGGTGCGCTTCGCCGCGAACTTGTCGCGCGCGCGCTCGTCTATGCGGGATCTGGGGTCAGCGGCCTGTGTCACTTGTCTGCATTCTTCTCGGTTCGGATCTCACCTGCCCGGCTTCTCCTGAGTGTAAGCGCACGACTACCGCGAATCTTTGGACAACTGTCAAGATTTTTCTTGACGACTGTCAAGATTTCCACCTACTGTGGCATGCGACACACCACGGCGCCGTTGTGGCATGGATCACGGTGCCGGGCTGCTTTCGAGAGAGGAACGGTAATGACGAGTTACGACCTGGGCGGACGGGCTGCGCTGGTCACCGGGGGTGCGCGCGGCCTGGGTGCGGGGATGGCCCAAGCGCTGACCGAGGCCGGCGCGGCGGTGGCGATCGCCGATATCGACGCCGACGGTGGCGCCGCGATGGTCGAGAAATTGCGCGCCCAGGGCAGCCGGGCCGAATTCGTCTCGCTGGACGTCACCGACGACAGTGCCTGGGAACGCGCGGTCACCACGACTGTCGGCGCGCTGGGCGGGCTCGACATCGTGGTCAACAACGCGGGCGTGGAAGTCACCAGCCTGCTGGCCGATCTCGACCCCGAGCAGGCCCGCACCATGCTCGATGTCAATCTGCTCGGCACCGCGCTCGGCATCAAACACGCGTTCCGGGCCATGCGGCCGGGCGGGGTCGCCGGGCAGGGCGGCGCCGTGGTGAACATCGCCTCGGTCGCCGCGACGATCGCGTTCCCCGGCATCAGCGTCTACTCGGCCACAAAATCGGGGATCGACCGGCTGACCAGGGTGGCCGCCGCGGAATCGGGCAAACTCGGCTACGGCGTGCGTGTCAATTCGATCTATCCCGCCCTGACCCCCACCGCGATGGGGAACAAGCTCGCTGTCGACTGCGCCGAGCTGGGATTGTTCCCGTCGCCGGAGGCCGCGGCGCAGGCGGTCGCCGAACTCACGCCGCTGGGGAGGCTCGGCCAGGTCGACGATATGGCCGACGCGGTCGTATTCCTCGTCTCCGACGCGGCGAAGTTCATCACCGGCGCCGGGCTACCGGTCGACGGGGGGATGGGCATGTAACGGCAACCCGATCCCGACCACCGCTCGAATTCCACCCCACGAGGAGAGAACACCACCATGGCCACCGACAAACGGGTCGTCGTCTACGGCGCCTCCGGCTACACCGGCCGGCTGATCTGTGAATATCTGCGCGAGTACGGCATCCCCTTCCTGGCAGCGGGCCGCGACCACGCCCGGCTGAAAGCGGCAGTGGACGCGGTACCGGGTATCGGCACCGTGGACCACGAGATCGTCGAGGTCGAACACACGACCGCGGCGCTGACCGACGCGTTCCGGGGCGCGCGAGTCGTGCTCAACACCGTCGGCCCGTTCGCCCGGTACGGGCATCCGGTGGTCGAGGCGTGTCTCGAGATCGGCGCCCACTACACCGACACCAACGGTGAGCAGAACTGGATGATCGACGCCCAGGAGCGCTACGGCGCCGAATTCGCCGCGCGGGACCTGCTGCTCACGCCCGGCCTGGCGCAGATGTACAGCATCGGCGAGATCGCCGCCAATATCTGCCTGGAGAACCCAGGCCTGGACACCCTCGATATCGAGGTGTTCTGGAAGGGGCACCCGACCGTCGCCTCGACCAACACGATTCTCACCAATGCCGCGTTCGCCGAGGCGTACTACCTCGAGCAGAACGAGTACGTGGAATGGCCGGTCGACGAAGGGCTCTACCAGGTGGTGGTGCCCGGACAGCACGAGCTGGGGCTGGCACTGCCGTGGGGCGGTACCTCGCATCCGGTGTGGTTCAAGAACGATCCACGGGTCGCGAATGTGCGGGCGCTCGGCGGCGTGATGAACCGCCCGCTGATGCTCGGGGTGCCCCAGCTGGTGGCGGCGGCCCTGGCGCAGATGGACGGTAAGTCGGAGGCGGAGAAGTACCGCATCATCGACGAGCAGTCCGCCGCCATCCGCAGCGAGATGCCGCCGCGGGAGAATCCGCGGATCAACACCTCACTCGACTCGGTGTACGCTTCCGGTCCGCTGGGCCGGGCGCACTGCCTGATCCACGGCAACTGCAACTACAAGCAGACCGCGCTGCTCAACGCCCATGCGGCGGCGGCCTTGCTCCAGCAGGCCCCGCGGGTGACCGGCTTCGCCTCGAGCTGCCAGGCATTCGGGCATCGGGAACTGCTCGGTACGTTGCGCGCGTTCGGGCTCGTCCTCGACCCCATCGTCACGGTGCACCGCTGAGGCCGTCGATGCGACTCGCGGACTATCTCGACAAGGGGGCCTCGCTCGGCCGCGACGCCCCCTGCCTCACCTGTGCCGGATCGACACGCACCTACGGCGAGGTGTACGACGATTCGGTGGCCGTCGCCGGCGCATTGCAGCACACCGGGATCGAGTCCGGCGACCGGGTCGCGGTCCTGTCAGCCAACGACCCGCTCGCCCTGACCTGCGTCTTCGGAATCTCGCGTGCCGGCGCGGTGTGGTGCCCGGTCAACCCGCGCAACGAGGCCGAGGAGAACCGCCGGCTCTTCGACCTGTTCGGCTGCCGGTTGCTGTTCTTCCAGCAGCGTTTCGCCGGCCTGATCGCCCGTATCCGTGACCGACTCCCACGGCTGGAGTGGCTGGTCTGCCTGGACGGCGACAGCGAGGGCGCGATCTCGTTCGATACCTGGCTGGCCGCGCATCAAGCCGAACCCGATATGCGCCGGCGCCCGCCGGACGGGCTGTGCATGCTCGCCGGTACCGGCGGCACCACCGGGCGGCCCAAGGGGGTGCGGCTGACCGAGCTCAATATGATGACCTCGACCGCGCTGGCCCTGATGAGCTATCCGTTCGGTGACCGCCCGCGCTACCTCGCGCTCGCTCCGCTCACCCATTCGGCGGGGGTGCTCACCTTCCCGATCCTGTCCCTCGGCGGTGAGATCGTCATCATGCCCGCGCCCGATATCGGGCAATTCCTCGCACTCGCCGCGCGGTACCGGATCACGCACGCGTTCCTCCCGCCGACCGTGATATACGGCCTGCTCGATCACCCCGACCTCGACCGCACCGACCTGTCCGCGCTGCGCTGTCTCTGGTACGGCGCCGCACCGATGTCGCCGACCCGGCTCGAAGAGGCGCTCACCCGGATCGGCCCGGTGCTGGGACAGTTGTTCGGCCAGACCGAGGCGCCGAATATGATCGCCACCCTCGCGCCGGCCGATCATTTCCGGCCCGACGGCTCGGTCGCCACCGAGCGCCTCGCCTCGGCCGGGCGGCCCACTCCGCTCACGACGGTCGCCGTCATGGACGGGCAGGGGACGCTGCTGCCGCCGGGCGAGCGCGGGGAGATCGTGGTGCGGGGTCCGCTGGTGATGGACGGCTACCACGAGAACCCCGCCGCGACAGCGGAAGTGAGCGCCTACGGCTGGCACCATACCGGTGATATCGGCTATCTGGACGCCGACGGTTTCCTCTACGTCGTCGACCGCGCCAAGGACATGATCATCACCGGTGGATTCAACGTCTACTCCGCCGAAGTCGAGCAGGCCGTCCTCGCGCACGCCGCGGTGGCCGAGAGCGCGGTGGTGGGACTGCCCGACGAGAAATGGGGTGAACGGGTCACCGCGGTGGTGCGTCTGCGGCCGGGCCACGCGGTGACCGCCGACGAGCTGATCTCGTTCGTCAAACAGCGCATCGGCAGCGTCAAAGCGCCCAAACAGGTGGAGATCTGGCCGGATCTGCCACGCTCGAAGGTCGGCAAGGTCCTGAAGAACGTGATCCGGTCCGAACTCGGGGAATGAGCGCGCCGGTGCCCGGCGGACCTCCCGGTGACCGCCCGCCGATCCCTTGCCGTCAGAACGGTACCGCGGCCTGCGTGAGACGTTCGAACACCACGGGATCGGGCCATCCGGCGGTGCGATAGCGCGGCGGGTGGATGCCGGGCATCGGGACGATCCCGGTGAGATCGACGGCGATCTCGAACGGCACCATGACGGTCTGCTCGTCGTCGGTGGCGAACGCGAGGAAATCGGCCACCGGCAGGGCGGCGTCGACACCCTCGCCCCAGACGGTGACGGTATGGATACCGTCCTCGCGTTCGGCCACCATCAGGCTGCTCACGTAGATCGCCTCGAGCTCGTCCCGGTAGCGCTCCTCGAGCCATTGCTGCTGGGTGTGGTATTCCGCGCCGGCGAGAACCGCTCGGGCGCGGGCGACCTCGGCGTCGTTCGGGGTGGTCACCCGGTCCAGGGGGATCACGAGACCGGATTCGTCGAGCGTGTAGCCCTGGGGCGAGAGCGGTCGAGTCGCCTCCCGGTACGCCTGTTCCACCGCTTCGAAGGCCTCGGACAACAGCTCGGGATCGCCGGGAACGATCAGCAGGCTCTGCTGGTCCGGAACGAACGCGACCGGCGGATGTTCGAAGTTCGTCGTCGAGACGAGCAGCCAGTCCGGGACCAGGATCCACGACGACAGGTAGTCGGCCTCGTCGACCGCTATCTCGACGATGCCGTCGCCGGGCAGTTCCGCCACCGGCACCGTCGCGGCCAGGTTCTCCTCCCGGGCCACGGTCAACGCCTCGTCGGTCGTCACGCCCCATTCGGCGAGCTTGGATTCTTCGGGGAAACCGATCACGTCCGGGTAGTCGATGGCCAGCAATTCGTCCACGAAGGGGAAGAGCGGGCGCCGTATCCGTGAACCGCCGTCGTCCAGCGCGTAGGTCGACGGCCGCAGGACCGGCCGCAGGAGCGGGCGTACCTCTTCCCAGCTCTCGGGTGGCGTCGCGGGCGTCACCGGCGCGGGCACGATCCGTGTCAGCCACTCCCGGGCTTCTTCCGGCGATCGGTCGCGCGTCTCGGTGAAGAGGTTCGCGAGATAGAGAACGCCATCGCCGCCGTCGTATCGGACCGCGAATTCCTCGGCGTCGTAGGAGACATCGCCGACGCCCGCCGACCGCATATGCCCGAATACCTGCAAGGCGAACTCCCGCCGGGCCCGATCGTCGTCGATATTCGTCATCGGAAAGAGCAACCTCACAGTTCGCGGTCGGGCATCGGCAGGAAGCGCGGACACTACCGGAACACCCGTCGGCGATATTCCAGTGCCGGTACCCGGCTGTGTACGTCCGGTGCCGGGTGGCCGTCGGCCGACACCGCGCCGGCGCGGCGCGGTCCAGCTCCGGACGGGCCTGGGGAGCGCCGCGGAGCCTGTCCGGCGGCCTGCCGGTGACCCGGGTCGCGGTCCGTGACGACGCGGTGGACCGCCGGTGTCCGCGGGCGGGCCGTGCGGGCCACCGACGGCTCCGGCCGGAACCGCGCCGACCGCGCGGACGTGGGGCGGGTGGTTGAAGCTGTGTGATCCGGGTACGCGGCATTCGAACACTCGTTCTGCCGTGGAGAGGAGCGATGATGGTGCAGCAGCAACCGGAGAAGGACCGGGACCAGTGGACCACCGGTGACGAGCCCATGACCGGGCCGCAGGAGTCCTATCTGCACACCTTGGCCCAGGAGGCCGGGCAGCAGGTACCGGAGGGGCTGACCAAAGCGCAGGCGTCACAGCTGATCGACGAACTCCAGCAGCGCACCGGCCGCGGGATCTGAGCGCCGGCCGACGGGTCCGGCCCGCGGTGCTTCCGGCCGATCGGCGTTCTGCTACCGGGGTGCGAGCGGATGCCGTCCGGCCCGCGACGCGGCGAACGCCAGACCCGCCGAGATCGCGATAACCACCGCCGCCACGGTGAACGCGAGGGCCATGCCTGCCTCACTCGCGACCAGCACCACCGACCACGCCAGGAAGGTCGAACGCAGGCTCAACTGCGGCCGCCGCGTCAGCAACACCGCGCCGAGCGGCCCGCAGATCAGTCATACCGGGTACGTTACGATCCCCGGCCCCGGCCCCGGCCCCGGCCCCGGCCCCGGACGGCCGCGTGGGAAGCTGCTGCAAGCGGGTTCAGTCGTCGTCGGCTGCGGATTCGGTCATGGCGAGCAGTTCCGCGCGTGCGGCCTCGAGCCGGCCGGCGGTGAGGTAGGGGCTGTCGGCCGCGGTGGCCAGCCCCTCGGCCGCGAAGCGGATCACCGAGGTGATCGCGGGCGCGAGACCGTCGGCGTCGAACGCCTCGTCCAGCCGCCGCGCGTCCGCGGCGAAGAGCTCGTCGAGACCGCGGGCCGAACCCAGGGCGACGACCAGGCCGGTCGGGCTGAATGCCCGGGAGACCGACTCGCTTCCGCTGGTCAGGGCGCGGACGTACCCGCGGGTGAATTTCCCGGGCCGGTTCTCGGACAGGTCGATCCGCTCGTGTACCTCGGCCCACACTTTCCCGATCAGGTGTTCGGTGACCCCGGCCAGCAGCGCGCCCCGGTTCGGGAAGTGGTGCATGAGACCACCTTTCGTCACGCCGGCGGCCGTGGCGATATCGCTCAGGCTCACTCGGGTGCCACGTTCGGCGAACATCCGTTCCGCGGCCTCGAGTACGGCCAGCCGGGTGCGTTCCTTGTCTCGGGTGAGGCCCTGATCAGACCGGCTCATGCTGCCCCTGCTCCTTGTCCGCGGTCGGCCGCCGCGACGGGATGACGCGCCAGGCCAGCACGCCCGCGATCACGAGCAGTACCGCCGCGAGATACGACGTGGACTGCAGAGCGGTGGTGAAGGCGTACGCCGCACGGGTGAAGATATCGGACTCACCCGCGACGCCCGCCGCGCCCGCGAGCGAGTCCCGGGCCGCGGCGGCCGCGGCCGGATCGGTGCCGGGCCCGAGCTCCAGATGCGCGCGGTACCGCGCCAGCTGGATCGAACCCAGCACCGCGATCCCCAGCGCGCCACCCATCTCGTACGCGGTCTCGGCAATGGAGGAGGCGGCGCCGGCCCGCTCCGGGGGGACCGCGGTGACCACCGCGTCCGTCGACAGTGTCATGGCCACGCCGACGCCGAGGCCCAGGACCGCCAGCGCGATACCCAGACCCAAGAAGCCGGACGAAGTGGCGGCCCAGCCGATCCCGGCGATCCCGGCGGCGGCCACCAGTAGCGCACCGCCGATCGTGCGCCCGGCCCCGAACCGGGCCACCAGTACGCCGACCACGGCGATGACGGCCATGGAGGCCAGCGTCGTCGGTAGTTCGGCCAGCCCGGCCTGCAGTGGGCCGTACCCGCGGACGAGTTGCAGGTATTGGGAGAAGAAGAACAGCAGCCCGAGAAACGCGAAGATCGACAGGGCGGTGGAGAGCACGGCACCGGTGAACGCGGGCATCCGGAACAGTGAGATATCCACCAGCGGAAGGGCCAGCCGGGCCTGCCTGCGCAGGAAGAGCAGACCGCCGGCCGCGCCGATCAGCGCCGTCACCACCACCGTCGCGTCGAGTCCTGTTCCGGCCCAGTGCTTCACCGCGTAGACCATCGGCACGATGGCGACGATGGACAGCGCCGAGGACAGCCAGTCCACCGCGTGTGCGCCGGTACCGCGGGATTCGGGCAACAGGAGCGCGCCCGCCACCAGGACGACGGCCATGACCGGCACATTGATGAGGAACACCGAACCCCACCAGAAATGCTCGAGGAGCGCGCCGCCGATCAGCGGCCCGGCGGCCGCGCCCGCGGTGGCGCCGGCCGACCATACGGCGATGGCCGTCGTCCGCTGGCGCGGATCGGTGAATACGGCCCGCACGATGGACAGGGTCGACGGCATCAGCGTCGCCCCGGCCACCCCCAGCAGCGCTCGCGCGGCGATGAGGATTTCGGCGTTCGGCGCCAGCGCGGCGAGAACGGAGGCGGCGCCGAACGCGGCGGCGCCGATCAGCAGGAGGCGTTTGCGCCCGATCCGGTCGGCGAGATTACCCATGGTGATGAGCAGCCCGGCCAGGACGAACCCGTAGATATCGCCGATCCACAGGAGTTGGGTCGCAGTGGGCCGGATATCGGCGGTCAGTGCCGGTACCGCGAGGTACAGCACGGTTCCGTCGATGGCGAGCAACAGCACCACACTGACCAGCGCGGCGAGGGCCGCCCATTCACGGCGGCCCGCCCGGGTGGTCGCGGCTTCCACGGCTTCGCTCATTCCTCCCACATTAACAGTCCAAATGGAATGTTGTAGAGACTGAACGGAATGCTCGGTGCGCGTTCGGTCACACCCCCCGGCGGTTCCGCCGCGGGTATCCGCTCGGTGTGCTCTCCACGGCGCCGACCGGCCGCTAGCGTTTCGGTATGACGGTGGTGTGGGAAGAGTTGGGGTGGGAGCGGCTCGCGAACGGGGTGGGGCGGTGCCGGTTGCCGGTATGGGATTGCACGGCGGGGTTGATCGTGGGGGAGGACTGCGCACTCGTGGTCGATACCGGGTCGAGCCTCGCCGAGGGGGCCCGGGTGCGTGATCTGGCGCAGCGCCTGGCGGGCCGGCCTGTCACCGGCGTGGCGCTGACCCATCATCACTTCGACCACGTCTTCGGTGCCGCGGCGTTCGGGACCGCACCGGTCTTCGCCGCGGACGGCGCGCAGGCGCTGTACCGGGAAGGAGGCGAGGAGTTGTATGCCGACGCCGTGCACAACGGGCTCGACGCGCCCGCGGCCCGGGCGGCCACCGACGCCCTGGTCCGGCCCGGTGAGTACGTCCGGGACGTGACCGCGCTGGCGCGGGGTGCCGGTCGCGATGTACTGCTGGTCCGCATCGGCCCCGGACATACCGGGCACGATCTGGCGGTCGTGGTGCCCGGCGACCCCACGGTGGTGTTCTGTGGTGACCTCGTCGAGGAGTCGGGTGAGCCGCAGGCCGGGCCCGACGCCGTCGGCGCGCGGTGGCCCGCCGCACTCGACCGGTTGCTCGAGCTGGGTGGCGAGGACGCGGTGTACGTACCCGGGCACGGCGCGGTGGTGGACGCGGGATTCCTCCGCGCGCAGCGGGACGAACTGGCCATCCGCTTCGGAGTGGCCGGGCCCACCGCGTAGCGGTACGCGAATCGCGCCGCGACGGTGAGCCCGGGTGTTTTGCGGGTATGCGCCACATAGCAACTCGGCGGAGCCGCTCGGGTGTCGCCGGTTCCGAGGGAATATCAGGAGGTTCTCATGCTCGCCACTGCCGCCGCCGTCGCGTTCGGTCTCGCGCTTCTCTTCGATCTGACCGATGCCCGCCTCGGCGACTCCATCACCGGCGGCACTCTCGTCACCGTCGGACTGTTGTTGGTCGCCCTGCATCTCGCGGGATTCGGTACCGGTGCGCGCGCCGGAGCCGGAGGTCGCTCCTGGAACTGGCGGCGCGTGCGCCGCTGAGCCGGCCGGGCCCGCGATTCCGTCCCGGACTCCACGATTTCCTGCGCAGTGTGCGACCGGAAGTGTGTTCGCACACAAGGAGTTTCCGTGGCGTCCTCCCTTTCGGGACGCCTGGGCGCGCTCTTCGCCGCGTCCTGCGCGGCACTGTCGCTCGTAGTATCCGCAACAGGTCCCGCCGCTGCCGACGAACAGTCCCCCGAAGACCCGGGCGGCGCGGCCGTCTTGTGTTCGACCGCGCCGACCGCCGGCGATCTGAAGGTCGACGGCTGCGCCGGCCGGTACTACCTCGTGCACGGCTCCGCCGGCATATCCGCCGGTGGCGCACCGCTCGTGGTCGTCGTCCACGGTGGATACAGCACTCCGGCGAACATCGCCTCGGCGTCGGGATGGAACGCGATCGCCGATCAGCAGAAGGCCGCCGTCGTGGTCTATTCGCGCGGCAGCAAACCGGGAGAGCCCGGGGTGGGGGTGGGATGCCGGCGGGCGCCTACTGCATCACCCATATCCAGAGCCGTGATACCTCGCAGCGCCGGCCGTGGTGCCTCGGGCCGGGCGGCCGTCACCGGTCGATTCCGGTGACCGCGGAACGGCGCGCCGACGAAACTCGGCGGCGGCCGCCCGGAAGTGCGGGCGGCCGCCGCCGAGTGCTCGATGGTCGGTGTGCGGGGCGAAACACCCGTTGCCGGTAGCGAAATCGCCGCTACCGCCCCTGATGTGACCGCTGCCGTGCTTCCTGCACATCGGCGTCGGAGCGCGCCTTCTCGGCTTCGGCTTCCTTCTCCGCGACCTCACGCTGGGCTTCGGCCTTGTCCTGCTGGGCGATGCCCTCGTCGCGCAGGTCCTTGTTGTCGAGGAGGGTGCCGCCCACTTCCTTGGCTTTGCCCTTCACGCCCTCGACGACGCCTTCCAGTCCTTCGCGGGGTCCGGTCTGCTTCTCGGCCACGATATCTCCCTCCGAATGCTCGGTTCCGGTGGATATACGCGACGTACCCGGAGGTCGCCGGTTCAATCGGTGATCTTTCCGGGCGTCCGAAGGCCGGCAGGAAAGTACCTCATGATGTCTTTCCGGCCTCTGGTCGGCGGGCGCCGGCCGGGCCACGCTGGAGCCATGAGCGCAACCATGCCACCGTGTGTACGGCGGGCCGCGATACCGGTCGACGGTGACGCGGCCGGCTACCTGACCGTGGACCGGGACGGGCCCACCGTGCTGCTGCTGCACGGCACGTACTGGAGCCGGGTATGGCTGCCGGTGCTGGGTGGCCTCGCGGAAGCGGGCCTGCGACCCATCGCGGTCGACCTCCCCGGGCTGGGGCGATCGGGAGGTGAGCTGACCACGGACACCGCCACCGTTCCCGCTCTGGCGGCATGGGTCCGGCGATTCGTCTCCGCGATGGGGCTCACCGGGCCGCTCGCCCTGGGCGGCCACGATATCGGTGGCGCGGTCGCCCAGCACCTCCTCGTGCACGACGGCCTGGACGTGTCCGGGCTCGCGCTGGTCAACTCGGTGCTCTACGACTCCTGGCCCGCACCGCATGTCGCGCGGTTCGGGGACCCGGCGGTGGCCGCCACCGCCGCCGAGTTGCTGGACGCCCGACGGCAGGCGGTGGCGGCGGCGCTCACCGAGGCCGCCACCGACGAGCTGGTCACCGCGTACGTGGATCCGTGGACCGACCCACGGGTCCGCCGCTCCTGGCGGGCGCTGGCGGGCGCGGCGGACCACCGCTACACCCTCGATCTCGTTCCCCTGTTACGGCGCTGCCGGACGCCCAAGCTGCTGGTCTGGGGTGTGGACGACCGGTTCGAAAATATCGGCTATGCCGAGAAGTTCGCCGCGGAGATGCCGTGTACCGAGCTCGTCCGCATTCCCGGGGCCGGCCACATTCCCACCGAAAGTGCCCGGGCCGGATCGCCCGCGTCCTGGGCGACTTCTTCACGGCGTAGCGGCCATCGCTACCGGATGTACTCGGCGACAACCCGATACAGGCCGGGGTTCGCGTCCGCATTCATCCGCGCGGTGTCGACCGAGGTGGTGATCGCGGACGCCAGGCCGGCCGCGGTACAGGCCTCGGCACTGTCCCGGTGCGCGACGTCGACGAGCTGGAACCGGGTCTCGGATACCGTCATCGGACATGCTGTGAGCCTTGGGTGGGCGGGCGGGACAACGAGGCGCCGCGGTCACCGGTCGAGGAGTTGGCGGGCGAGCGCGTGACTCCACCACTGCTCGACCCGTTCCGGGAGCCAGCCGCGTTCGCGGGTGAGCACGGTGTAGACGTCGATATTGCAGAGGCCGGCGTAGGTGTCGACAGCGGTGGCCAGGTCCACCTCGGCGCGGAGGGTGCCCGCGGGCCAGGCCGCGAACACCTCCTCACGGATGCGGTCGGCGGCCCGGCGGACCCGGGTGTAGAGGGTGGCCAGGTCGGCCTCGGTCCGCCCGGCCTCCCGGATCAGTCCGATGAGGTCGCCGGAGCTTTCGAAGAGCCTGCGGTCGTAGCCGGCCATCGCGGCGAGTTGCTGTGCGGGTCCCGCCGACTCCAGCTCGCCGAGCAGCCGGCCCGGGTCGGCCGGTAGGTCGGCCGCCTCCACCAGCGCCCACACCAGGCCGGTCTTGTTCCCGTACGCGGCGTAGACGGTCGGCACCGACACCCCTGCCTCCTGGGCTACTTCCCGCACGGTCGTCGGCCCCCAGCCCCGGGCGACGAACAGGCGACGGGCCGCCTCCGCGATCTCTGCCCGCGTGCGATGGGCTTGCGCTTGCCGGCGCAGGGAGTCGTAACCACGGCGGGGGGTCGAGTCGGGTGCAGCGGGTCTGAGTGGAATCGGATTCGTGCTCACCGCCGTGGTGGTCAACCTCCTCTATCTGCGCGCGCGGCTGCCGCTGCCGATGTCCGGACAGGGCATGGACGAGGTGGTGGACTCCCTGGCCGGGGTCGGGGAGGCGTTGAAACGTCCCTCGGTGCTCGCGCCGCTGACGTGGCTGTGCACCACGGTGTTCGCCGCGGGGCCGGCGGCGGCGATGTGGGAAGCGCCGTCGGCGCCCACCATGTGGTTGTTGCTGGGCTTCGGTGGCGTCCTGATGCAGAACGTCGCCTTCGGCTGTGTGGAGGCATTGCGATTCGGGTTGGCCGCGGCGGCCCGTGACCACGGTCCGGCATCGGGCCTGTGGGCGCTGCACAATGTGCTGTTCGGCTTCAACCAGGTGTTCCTGGCGATCGCCCTCCTGGGTTTCGGTATCGCCGCCGCCGAGACCGGCTTCCTGCCACCGTGGCAGCAGTGGCTCGGCTTCGCCGCCGCCGCGCTGCTGTTCTTCGCCTCCTCGGCGAGCTCCCACAATGCCGAGGGGACGAGCCGCCTCGCGCTGGTCGGTCTGGTGGGATGGCTGGGCTGGATCGGCTGGATCGTGGCCGCCAGCGCCACGTTGCTGGTTCGATAGCCGCTGCGCACGTAGTGCCGACCCCACCCGGTGGGG